>DASSWM010000225.1:0-3646 GCA_035704865.1 Agrococcus sp. | reverse complement strand
CCGAGATCTTGTCGCCCATCGTCTCGATCGCCGAGGCGGGAGGGCCGATGAAGACGATGCCCGCGTCGGCGCACGCGTGCGCGAAGGCGGCGTTCTCCGACAGGAAGCCGTAGCCGGGGTGGATCGCCTGCGCGCCCGTCTGGCGCGCGGCGGCGATGATCCGCTCGATCGAGAGGTAGGTCTCGCGCAGCGGCCCGGCGCCCAGCGAGACGACCTCGTCGAAGTGCTCGTGGTGCGGCGACGGGTCGTCCTCGGCGCGCACGGCGACCGAGCGGATGCCCTGCTCGGCGAGGGTGCGCGCGATGCGGATCGCGATCTCGCCGCGGTTCGCGACGAGCACGGTGTGGAACGCGGTCGTGGGCATCTCGGTGAGGCCCACCTCGGAGCTCGCCTGATCCATAGCCATCCCCATCACATCCTGAACACGCCGAAGCGCGGCTCGGGCAGCGGCACGGCGGTCACGACATCGAGCGCCATGCCGAGCACGCGGCGGGTGTCCGCCGGGTCGATGACGCCGTCGTCCCACAGCCTCGCGGAGGCGTAGTACGGGTTGCCCTGCCGCTCGTACTGCTCGCGCACCGGGCGCTCGAACTCCTCCTGCGCATCCGCCGACCACTCCTCGCCGGCGGCCTCGAGCTGCTCGCGCTTGACGGTGGAGAGCACGGATGCGGCCTGCGGCCCGCCCATGACGCTCACGCGGGCGTTGGGCCACAGCCACAGGAACCGGGGGTCGTAGGCCCGGCCGCACATGGAGTAGGTGCCGGCGCCGAACGAGCCGCCCACGACGACGGTGAGCTTGGGCACGCGCGTCGTCGCGACGGCGGTGACCATCTTGGCGCCGTGCTTGGCGATGCCGCCGCGCTCGGCCTCGGAGCCCACCATGAAGCCCGTGATGTTCTGCAGGAACACGAGCGGCACGCCCCGCTGGTCGCACAGCTCGATGAAGTGCGCGCCCTTCATGGCCGACTCGGAGAAGAGCACGCCGTTGTTGGCGACGATGCCGACCGTGTGGCCGTGCAGCTCGGCGAAGCCCGTCACGAGCGTGTCGCCGTAGCCGGCCTTGAACTCGTGGAACTCGCTGCGGTCGACGATGCGCGCGATGACCTCGCGCACGTCGTACGGCGACTGCAGGTCGGGCGGGATGACGTCGTAGAGGGTCGCGGGGTCGACGGCCGGCGCGAGCTCGTCCTCGGCCGCGTCGAACGGCGCGGCGCTGAGCGACGCGAACGAAAGCGGGCGCGTCGGCATGGCGCCCGGCAGCGCGCGATCGCCCTCCGGCAGCGCCTCGACCATGTCGCGCACGATCTCGAGCGCGTGCTCGTCGTCGTCGGCGAGGTGGTCGACCACGCCCGAGACCTCGGCGTGCAGCACGCCGCCGCCGAGCGACTCGGCGTCGATCACCTCGCCCGTCGCGGCCTTCACGAGCGGCGGGCCGCCGAGGAAGATCGTGCCCTGGTCGCGCACGATGACCGTCTCGTCGCTCATCGCCGGCACGTACGCGCCGCCCGCGGTCGACGAGCCCATCACCGCGGCGAGCTGCGGGATGCCGAGCGCCGAGAGCTGCGCCTGGTTGAAGAAGATGCGGCCGAAGTGCTCGCGATCGGGGAACACTTCGTCCTGCATCGGCAGGAACGCGCCGCCGGAGTCGACGAGCGCGATGCACGGCAGCCGGTTCTCACGCGCGATCTGCTGCGCGCGCAGGTGCTTCTTGACGGTGAGCGGGTAGTAGGTGCCGCCCTTGACGGTCGCGTCGTTCGCGATCACCATCACGTGCCGGCCGTGCACGAGCCCGATGCCCGCCACGACGCCGGCGCTCGGCGCATCCTGCCCGCCGGTGCCGTCGACATCCTTGCCGTAGACGCCCCAGGCGGCCAGCGGCGCGACCTCGAGGAAGGGGCTGCCGGGGTCGAGCAGCGCATCGATGCGGTCGCGCGCGAGCAGCTTGCCGCGCCCGACGTGCCGCTGGCGGCTCGCCTCGGGGCCGCCGAGCGCGACGCGGCCGAGCCGCTCCCGCAGCTCGCCGACGAGCGCCTCCATGGCGGCGCGGTTCGCCTGCGCCGCGTCGGAGCTCGTGTCGACGTGGCTCGTGAGTGCGTGCATGCCCCTACCGTGCCAGTGCCAGGGCTGGATGCTCCAGCACCGCGGCGATGTCGGCCAGGAATCCTGCCGCCTCGCGGCCGTCGAGCACGCGGTGGTCGAACGAGATCGTCACGGTGCAGACGTCGCGCAGCACGATCTCGCCCTCGTGGTTCCACGGCAGCTTCCGGATCGCGCCGAGCGCGATGATCGCCGACTCCCCGGGGTTGAGGATCGGGATGCCGCCGTCGACGCCGAAGACGCCCACGTTCGAGATCGTGATGTTCGACGAGGTGAGCTCGGCCATCGAGAGCGAGCCCTCGCGCGCCCGCACGGCACGGTCCTTGATCTGCGCGGTCAGCTCGACCGCATCCATCCCCTCCGCCTCGTCGACCGACGCGACCACGAGCCCGCGATCGGTGGAGACGGCGATGCCGAGGTTGATGTGCGCGAAGCGCTCGAGCTCGTTCGTGTCGGCGTGGAACGACGACGTGACGTCGGGCCAGCGCTTCGCGGCGAGCAGGATCGCCCGGCTGGCGAGCGCGAGGAACGAGGCGTCCGACGACTTCGCGAGCCGCAGCGTCTCGGTCACGTCCACCTGGTGGAAGGTGGCCGCGTGCGGCACGGTGAGGGCCGATTTCGCCATCGCGGCGGCCGTGTGCTTGCGCAGGCCCGTCACCTTCTCGCGCGTCGAGGCCGGTGCCGCGGCGGACGTGGCGGATGCGGTGCCGGCGCCCTCGACGTCGGCGCGCGTGACGAGGCCGTCGGTGCCGCTCGGGCGCACCGACTGCAGGTCGATGCCGCGATCCTTCGCGAGCTTGCGCACCGGCGGCATCGCGCGGTTCGGGCCGCGCCGCTCGGCGCGCTCGAAGGGCTCGACATCCCAGGTGCGCTTGCTGCGCGTCGGCTTGCCGCCGTGCACGGTGATCGAGCCGACGAGCACCGAGACCTTCTCGGGCTTGTCGTCCGCGGCGGCGGCCTCCGCCTGCGCGGCGACGTTCGTGTCGGGCGCGGAGGCGGGCGCGGTCACGACGCCGGGCTCCTCGCCGACGGGACCGGGCGCATCCGGGGTCACCTCGTCATCGGCAGCCGGGGCGGCGGCCTCCGGCGCATCGGCGGGTGCGCTGTCGCCGTCGCCGAGGTCGAAGTCGATGAGCGGGGCGCCGACGTCGACCGTCTCGCCCTCGCCAGCGTGCAGCTTGGCGATGCGGCCCTCGTAGGGGCTGGGCAGCTCGACGACGGCCTTGGCGGTCTCGATGTCGGCGAGCGGCTGGTTGAGCTCGACGGTGTCGCCCTCGGCGACGCGCCAGGCGACGATCTCGCTGTCGGTGAGGCCCTCGCCCAGATCGGGTAGCAGGAAGGTCTTCATCGTGCGGCTCCAGCGTTCGTGGCGGCACCGGTGACGGCGGCGTAGTCGAGGTCGGTGCGCGAGTTGCGGCGGCCGAGCGTGCGGTCGACGGCGTCGAGCAGCCGGTCGAGGCTCGGCAAGTAGTCATGCTCGACGGCCGAGGGCGGGTACGGGGTGTCGTAGCCCGTGACGCGCTCGGGCGCGGCCTCGAGGTGCGCGAAG
>DASSWM010000224.1:0-4871 GCA_035704865.1 Agrococcus sp. | reverse complement strand
CGTTCGGGTGCATCTCGAGCGGGAAGTAGCGCACCGCGAAGGTCACCTGCCCCTCGTACTGCGCGCGCAGCTCCTCCACGATCGGGTGGAACTGGCCGCACGACGGGCACTCGTAGTCGAAGAACTCGACCACCACCGGCGCGCCCTCCCCTGCGTCGTCGAGCACGTGCGTCGTCTCGTCGATCGCGGAGACGGAGGACTCGGAGCCGCCCGCCTGCGGCGCAGCGCTCTCCCACGGGCGCACGACGAGCAGGGCGACGGCGACGATCAGGACGATCGCCCCCACGATGGAGGCGATGCTGATGGCGGCGTTCTTCGACATGGGTACAAGGCTACCGGCGGCTCAGGCATTACCTGGCGGGTCGCGGGTCGGCAGCGTCGCCTCGCCGCGAGCGCGTCGCGACGTCGCCGCTGGCGCGTCGCGTCCTCGCCGCGCGCGCAGTCGGCGGGCGGGGTAGCCTCGCCGCGTGGAGCTCGAGTTCACCGCAGTCGCGATCGAGTGGCGCGGTCCGGCGCCATTCGTGTTCCTGCCCGTGCCCGCCGACGAGTCCGAGCTGATCGCCGAGAGCGCGTCGGAGCTCACCTACGGCTGGGGCGTCATCCCGGTCGAGGCGACGATCGGCGGCACGACGTTCACCACCTCGCTCTTCCCGCGCGAGGGCCGCTACCTGCTGCCGATCAAGGTCGCGGTGCAGCGCGCCGAGGGCGTCGGCGTCGGCGACGCGATGACGGTGCGGATGCGTCTGGGCCGCTGAGCGGGCGCAGGCAGCCCGTCAGACTCCACGGGTACGATCGGCGGCGCCTCGAGGCGAAGGGAGCGGCATGGACATCGCAGCACGGATCGGCGCTCGCACAGCGGACGCGGCCAAGGCCACGGAGCGCGCCATCCACCGGCTCGCACGGCCCGCGGCCTTCGCGCTCGCGCCGATGCTGCTGCGGCAGGCGAAGCAGCTGCAGGCCGACCTCGTCTGGCTGCCGGAGCCCAAGGGTCAGCGCCACGGCACCGTCCCGGCCCCCGACGACTCCCCCGACGGTGCGCCGCCGCTGCGGCTGCTCGCCATCGGCGACTCGACCGCCACGGGCGTCGGTGCCGAGCGGCTCGAGGACGGCCTCGTGCTGCAGACCGCCGCTCGCCTCGCGACCCGGCAGCGGTGCAGCGTCGAGTGGCGCATCATCGGCCTCGAGGGCTCGACGGCGGCGCAGGTGCTCGAGCGCTTCCTGCCCGAGGTCGACGACGGCCCGTGGGACGCGATCCTGCTGCTCGTGGGCGCCAACGACGCGCTGCAGCTGGTCAGCCGCGGCGCCTTCGCGCGATCGGTGCGCACGCTGATCGACGGCCTCGCCGTGCACCTCGCGCCGGACGGCGTCATCGGCGTCACCGGCACCCCGCAGATCGACACCTTCGTCTGGCTGCCGCAGCCCATCCGCTCCCTCATGGGCGGCCACGCCCGCACGCTCGACGACGTGCAGCAGCGCATCGCCGCCGCCGACCCGCGCGTGCTGCACCTGCCGACGCCCGCGATCGTCGAGCCCGAGCAGCATGCGCCCGACGGCTTCCACCCCTCCGCCGCCGGGTACCGCCTGTGGGCGGATGTCGTCGCGCCGCGCATCGGCCAGGCGCTCGAGCGCCACCGGAGCGCGAGCGACCGCCGGCCGGCTCGGCAGGGCATCGTGCCGCCCTACCTGCTCGAGCAGCTCGCCGCCGCCGGCGTGCCGACCGCCTCGATCGTCGCCGAGCGCACCCTCGGCCTCGATCGCGGCATGCGCGCCGAGCGCGAGACGACCCACCCCGGCCGGCCGAGCATCCGCGCCGAGCCGCCCGCGAGCATCCCCGGCGAGCCGCCGGCGCCGCAGCGCGTCATCAGCGACGCCGCGGGCACGACGACGCTGCCGGGCACGCAGGTGCGCGCGGAGGGCGACGAGCCGACCGGCGACACCGCGGCCGACCAGGCCTACGACGGGCTCGGCGCGTCGTGGCGGCTGCTGCTCGACGCCTTCGGGCGCGACTCGCTCGACGGCGCCGGCATGCCGCTGCTCGCGACCGTGCACTACGGCGACCAGTACGCGAACGCCTTCTGGGACGGCACGCGCATGGTGTTCGGCGACGGCGACGGCGAGATCTTCGCGGGCTTCACGAGCGCCGTCGACGTCATCGGCCACGAGCTGGGCCACGGCGTGATCGCCTCGACCGCCGACCTCGTCTACCGCGACCAGCCGGGCGCGCTCAACGAGTCGATCGCCGACGTGCTCGGCTCGCTCGTCAAGCAGCACTCGCTCGGCCAGACGGCCGAGGAGGCCGACTGGCTCATCGGCTCCGGCGTGTTCACCGATGCCGTGCAGGGCGAGGCGCTGCGCTCGATGTCGGCGCCGGGCACCGCCTACGACGACCCCGTGCTGGGCAAGGATCCGCAGCCCGGCCACATGCGCGACTTCGTCGACACGCGCGACGACCTCGGCGGCGTGCACATCAACTCCGGCATCCCGAACAAGGCGTTCCACCTCGCCGCCACGGCGATCGGCGGGAGCGCGTGGGAGGCGGCGGGGCTCATCTGGATGGACGCCCTCACCGGCGGCCTCTCCTCCACCGCCGACTTCGCGACGTTCGCGGCCGCGACCGTGGACGCATCCGTCGCCCGCTTCGGCGACGACGCCGCCGAGACGCGCGCGGTGCGCGAGGCGTGGGCCGCCGTCGGCGTGCTCGAGGCGCCCGTCGAGCCGGGGCCGGCCGGCGAGGCGTCGGAGACGGATGCGTCGGCTGACGAGGCCGTGCGGGTCGCCCGCACGGGCGGCATGCTCGGGCGCACGCGAGCGGCGGTGCTCGAGCTGCAGGTGATCCCCTCGGACGATCGGCGGCAGCTCGACACGCTCGTCGCCTCCGGCAGGCTCGCGGCGCTCGAGGAGCGGACGCTGCCGGATGCGCCGCTGTGGCGCGTGACGGTCGAGACGCGCTGCGATGTGACGGTCGCCGAGCCGCTGCTGCCCGCGGAGGTGCTGGCGCTGTTCCGCCGGCTGCTCGAGCTCGGCGACGAGCCGCCGAGCGCCGAGTAGCCGTCCGAGGCGGCCCGGCCGACCTCGCCGCGCCGCAGCCGTGAGCGCAGCGGCCGCTAGTTGGTCGCCGCCAGGCGCATCGCGGCTTCGCGCACCTCGACGATGTACGGGGCGACGACCTCGCGGCTGACGCGGCAGTCGGCGACGAAGACGCCGTCGGCGTCGCTCGCGAGCCAGGACTCGAGCTGACGCAGATCGTCGAGCGTCTCGATGACAGCGCCCGTCGCGCCGAGCCCGCGGCCGAGCGCGGCGAAGTCGACCTGGTCGATGAGCATGGGCTCCTCGGCGACGCCCCGCACGGCGTACTGGTGCACCTCGGCGCCGTAGGCGGCATCGTTCACGACGATGACGACGCCGCGGCGCACGGTGCGCACGACGCTGTCGAGGTCGGCGAGGCCCATGAGCGCGCCGCCGTCGCCCGAGACGAGCACGATCGTCGACTCCGGCCGCGCGGCGGCGGCGCCGACGGCGCTGGGCAGGCCCAGCCCGATCGTCTGGAACGCCGTGCCGACCATGAGCAGCCGCTCCGGGTCGGCGACCGACAGGTGCGTGGGCGCCCACCCGATGAAGTGGCCGCCGTCCTGCACGATCACGCGGTCGTCGGGCAGCAGCGCCTCGAGCGCGTGGAAGAGGCTGCGCGGGTCGAGGCGCCCGTCGGCGGCGGCGGCGTCGCCCGCCTCGCGCTCGAAGTGAACACCCGCGACGTCGCCGAAGCCGGCCTCCGCCCAGCCGGCGTCGCCCGCCGCCTCGTCCTCGTCGCCGCCGACGAGCGCCAGCAGCGCCTCGGCCACGAGTCGCGCGTCGCCGCGCACGAGCTCGTCCACGCGCGCGTTCGTCGCCGCGTCGAGGATGTCGACCTGCACGACGCGCGCGTCGGGCCCGAAGGCGTCGCCGAAGCGGGTCTGGAACTGGTTGAGGCCCGCGCCGACGACGAGCACGACGTCGGCCTGCTCGATGGCCTCGGCGGCGCGCTCGGAGGCGAAGCCGCCCGTGATGCCCAGGTGGCGGTGGTCGGGCGTGAAGATGCCGCTGCCCAGCGCGCTCGACGCGGTGCGCGCGCCCAGTCGCGCGGCGAGCGCGCGCAGCGCGGTCGCCGCACCGGCGAGATGCGCGCCGCGGCCGGCGATCACGAGCGGGCGGCGTGCCTCGGTGAGTGCCTGCGCGACCTCGGCCAGCTGCTCGGCGTCGATCGAGACGAAGGGCGCCTCGGGCGACGGCAGCCCGGTGCCCTCCTCGCCGTCGTCGAGCAGCTCGGCGTGCGCGATGTCGTACGGGATCGCGAGCACGACGGGCCGCCGCTCGACGAGCGCCGTCTCGACGGCACGTCGCGTCGCGGCGCGCGCATCGCTGCGACCGACCACGATCGTCCGCGCGCCCACCGCGGCGGCGACGGCCTCCTGGTCGATGTCCCAGGGACGTGCGCCGGTCGTCGGCTGGTCGCCGGCCACGAGCACGAGCGGGATGCGCGCCTGCGCGGCCTCGGCGAGCGGCGTGAGCGCGTTCGCATAGCCGGGCCCGTAGGTCGTGGTCGCGACGGCGATCCGGCCGCTCGCCCTGAAGAAGGCGTCGGCGGCGGCCACGGTCGCCGCCTCGTGGCGGACGGTCGTCAGCTGCATCGCCCCGCGGCGCACGACGGCGTCGAGGAACCAGGCGTTGCCGTTGCCCATCAGGGCGAAGACGTCGCTCGCCTGCTGCTCGAGCTCGGCGGCGATCGCGGCGGAGACAGTGATGGTTGCGTCAGACATGGGGCGCTCCGGAGGAGAGGGAGGCTCGGGCGTCGCAGCGCTTGCGACACGGGCACGAACCTCGTCGATGGGGTCCAT
>DASSWM010000223.1:0-2903 GCA_035704865.1 Agrococcus sp. | reverse complement strand
GCAGGCGTGCTCGTGACCGACGAGCCGCCGGCCCGCTACCCCATCTCGGCGTACATGTGCAGCCGCACGTCGCGCGCGCCGGCCAGGTGCCGCTCGGCCACGTCGTGCGCTCGCTCGGCGTCGCGCGCGTCGATGGCGTCGAGCAGCTCCTCGTGCTCGGCGAGCACCGCCTCCCAGCGCTCGCCCCACCGCAGCGTCGTCGACGGGTAGCGGATCAGGTGCACGTTCAGCCGCCGCAGCAGGTCGTCGAGCGTCGGCGAATGGCTCGCCTGCCAGATCGCCTCGTGGAAGGCGCGGTTCGTCGCGGCGCGCGCTGCCGGGTCCTCCCCCGCGCGCAGCATCGCCTCGTGCGCCGCGCGCAGCCGCATGCGGTCGAGCTCGGTCGAGCGCAGCGCCGCCTGCTTGGCGGCGGCCGCCTCGAGCGTGATCCGCACCTCGTAGATGTCGAGGATCTCCTCCGGCGACGACGCCCGCACGCGCACGCCGCGCGGCACGCGCTCGACGAGCTGCTCGATCTCCAGCCGGTGCAGCGCTTCGCGCACGGGCGTGCGGGAGACGCCGAACTCCGTCGCGAGCGCGTTCTCGCCCAGCATGTGCTCGGGCGGGAACCGCCCGCTGAGGATCGCCTCGCGGATCTCCTCGTACACACTTGTCGCCACCTGGATACCTCCCTCGCCCGAGTCGAATCTACCCGTGCACGCGCGAGGCGGGCCCGGCGCCCACCGAGCCCGCCTCACGCCGGCCCGGCCCGACCGGGCCGGCCCGACGCATCCGCGCTCTTATGCCGCGGCGCCCGCCCTGCGCCCGAAGACCATGCCCGCCGCGAGGCCCGAGCCGCCCGGGTAGTTGCCCGAGAAGAGCCCGCCGAGCACCTCGCCGCACGCGTAGAGGCCCTCGATGGGCGAGCCGTCCTCGCGCAGCACGCGGCCGTCGAGGTCGCCCTTGAGACCGCCGAAGGTGAAGGTGATGCCGCACGTGACCGGGTAGGCGTAGAACGGGCCGGTCTCGATGGGCGCGGCCCAGTTCGACTTGACCGGCTCGACGTCGGCCTTGCGGCCGTCCTTGATCGTGGGGTCGAACGGCACGTCGCGGTCGATGGATGCGTTGAACGCGTCGACCGTGGCGGTCAGGCCCGCGGGGTCCATGCCGGCCGCCTCCGCGAGCTCGGCGAGCGAGTCGGCGATGTGCTCGCCGATGCCGGGCATCTCGTACTCCTCGGCCCGCAGCATGGGGCGCAGCTCGGCGTCGAAGATCTGCCAGGCGATCGAGCCGGGCTGCTTCAGGATCTCGGCGCCGTACTTGGCGTAGGTGTAGTTGCGGAAGTCGGCGCCCTCGTCGAGGAAGCGCTCGCCGTCGCGGTTGACGATGATGCCGAAGGGGTAGCTCTGGCGGGTGAGGCGGTTGGTGACCTCGCGGTTCGACTCGTTGTGCTCGGCCCCCGCATCCCACTGCACCGAGTGGCACGTCGACCAGTCGCCGCCCCGCTCGGCGCCGATCTCGAGCGCCGCGGCGAGCATGTCGCCGACGTTGTAGGGGGTGCCGCGCACGACCGCGTTGCCCCAGCCGGTGCCGAGGTGCTGCTCGCGCAGCTCGGGGTTCGCCTCGAAGCCGCCCGCGGCGAGCACGACGCTCTCGGCGCGCAGCTCGAGCTCGTCGCCCGTGGCCTCGTCGGTGGCGCGCACGCCGACGACGCGGCCGTCCTCGACGATGAGCGAGCGCGCCCGCACGCCGTAGCGCACGGTCTCGCCGAGCCGCTCGGCGACCGCGGTGTGGTCGGCCATCAGGCCCTCGCCGCCGCCGACGTTGCCCACGTGCAGGCCGCCCCAGAAGAGGTAGGTGCCGTCGGGCCGCTCGAAGGCCTGGCGCTCGTACATGAGGCGGTACTTCAGGCCCAGCGACGCGAGCCAGCGCACGGTGGCGCCCGACTCGGTCACGAGCACGTCGGCCATCGCGCGGTCGGTCCTGCCGTCGGTGACCTTGATGAGGTCGGCGAGGTAGTCGTCGCTCGAGTAGGGCGGCACCTCGGTGGCGCCGTGCCGCTCGTCGTCGACGACGAACTCCCGCAGCGACTCGAGGCCGTCGTGCGCGAACCGGGTGGCGCCGGCGGTGTAGAAGCTGTTGCCGCCGGCCATCTCGGGCGTGCCGCGCTCGAGCACGAGCACGCTGCGGCCGCGCTCGGCGGCGGCGTGCGCGGCGGCGAAGCCGGCGTTGCCGCCGCCGACCACGATGACGTCGGCGTCGTTGGTGGGTGCCATGGAGGATCCTCTCGCGGGAAGCAGGGTGTGTGCGCTAGTGTATACAGGTGTATCCAGATCGCGGAAGTGCGATCTGCGACAGAGGCGAGGAGCAGACTCGATGACGATCCATCTCACCGTCATGCCGGGCGACGGCATCGGGCCCGAGCTCGTGCACAGCGCGCTCGATGTCATGCGCGCCGCGTGCGAGGCCGAAGGCGCGACGCTCACCGTCACCGAGGAGCCCGGCGGCGCCGCGCTGTACCGGGAGATGGGGGATGCGCTGGCGCCCGGCGCGCTGGATCGCCTGCGCGCCGCCGACGGCGTGCTCAAAGGCCCGGTCGGCCTGCCCGAGGTGCGCAAGCCCGACGGCACCGAGGGCGGCCTGCTCGGCGGCCTGCTGCGGCTGGGCCTCGACACCTTCGCGAACGTGCGGCCGATCCGGCTGCTCGCCGGGGTGGAGTCCGCGACGCGGCACGAGCCCGGCTCGATCGACTACGTCATCGTGCGGGAGAACACCGAAGGCCTCTACCTCTCCCGCGGCGCCGGCGTCGCCAACCACCACGCCGCATCTGACCAGATGCTCATCACGCGCGCGGGCACCGAGCGCATCGCGCGCTTCGCGTTCGAGCTCGCGCGCACCCGCTCGGGAGCGCCGCGCGACGGCGT
>DASSWM010000222.1:0-5201 GCA_035704865.1 Agrococcus sp. | reverse complement strand
TCGCTGGTTCCTGGCGTGGGCGATCGCGATCGGCTTCTTCTTCGGCGGCCAGGTCGTCTCGGTCGCGCTGCTGATGCCCGGCATCGTCGACTTCATGCTGCAGCTCGACCCGACGGCGGTGCCGACCGACGAGGCCGAGCTCACCGGTGAGCTGCTCGAGCGCGTGATCGGCTCGCCGCTCGGCATGGCCGGCGTCAACATGGCGTGGGCCGCGCTGATCCCGGGCGCGATCGTCGCGATGGCCGCGTTCGGCAAGGGCGCGGCGGGCTTCGCCTCGAGCGTCGCGGGGCGCTGGCGCTGGGGCGCGGTCGGCCGAGCCGCGATCGTGATCGTGCCGATCTTCGCCGTCTACATCGGCATCTCGCTCTGGCTCGACCCGAGCGTGGAGTGGCAGTGGAACCCCAATTGGGGCCTCGTCGCGGTCGTGCTGCTGACGACGCCGCTGCAGGCGACCGGCGAGGAGTTCACCTTCCGCGGCCTGCTGCCGCAGCTGATGGGCGGCTGGCTGCGCCACCGCTACGTGCCGGCGCTCGTGATGCTCTTCCCGGTGCTGCTCGTGATGGTGCTGCAGCCCGCCACGTGGTGGCTCTCGCTGCTCGCGCTCGTCGCCGCGGCGGTCGGGCCGTGGGTGCTGCGCGGCCGCTTCGGCAACGCCGTCTGGACCGGCCTCGCCACCGGACTGCTGTTCGGCGCGATGCACGCGCATCCGTCGATCTCGGCGACGCTGCAGCTCTCGCTCGTGGGCTTCACGTGCTCGATGCTCACCTACCGCACGGGCGGGCTCGAGGCCGCGTCGGTGCTGCACACCGCCAACAACGTGTTCATCATGGTGCCGCTCGCCCTCACGGGCACGTCGGCGTTCTCGTCGGCGCAGCCGGTCGCGGGCGAGGACTGGCTCTCGTTCGGCATCACGCTGGTCGCGCTCGGCGTCGCCTACCTCGCGGTGCACTTCGCGATGCGCAAGACGCAGCGGTTCACGACGGGTTCGCCGGCGGCCGACCTGCTCGAGCCTCGAGCGCCGATGGCGCAGCCGTTCGCGGCCCCGGTCGCGCAGGGCTGACCCGGCCGCAGCACGCGGCCGGCGCGTGGGTCGAGCGCACGAGCGGCGCTGCACCTTCCGGTCGAGCGCACGAGCGGCGCTGCACCTTCCGGCCGCAGCGCGCGAGCGGCGCTACGCGGAGGTGCGGTCGCCCGGAGCGGGCGCGCTGCCCACGGTGCTCGGGCCGGGCACGTCGTCGTCCGCGACGTGCGCGGTCGGCGGCCGCGACGCATCCGTCACCGACCCGGTCGAGGCGTTCGTCGCCGACTCGGCCGGCGCAGCCGCTGCCGAGCCCTTGGGCGGCAGGCCGAGCTTGGCGCGCTCCTCGGCCTCGATGCGGTCGTACTCGCGGCGGGCGGTGCGGTCGCCGCGGATGATCATGCGCAGCACCATCCAGAACAGGAGCCCGAGCACGATCGTCGGGACGAGCGAGAAGATCGCGTTCCCCCACCAGCTCTCAGGCATGCGGCAAGTCTACCGGCCGTGTGCCGGAGCACCCTCCGGTCGGGTGCCGGAGCGCCCTTCGCCCCTGCGCACTGCAGCACTCACGCCTTCGCGCCGTCGCGCGAGATGGCGCTCGGGGCGCGATCTCGGCTCGAACCGCGCCCGCTGCACCACCTCGCCGCAGCGCCGTCGCGCGAGATGACGCAAGGGGTGCGTGTTCCGCCCCGAACCGCGCCCTCTGCACCACCTCGCGAGAGCGCCCTCGCGGGAGCGCCCTCGCGGGAGATGGCGCTCAGCGCGCGTGTTCCGCTCGAAACCGCGCCCAGTGCGCCATCTGATCGCGGGCAACACGCGACGGGCGACGGACGACGACCGAGCGGCGGCGGCGCGGGCGTTGCGTGTCAGGTGAGCAGCTCGCGCACGCGCTCGCGCCCGATAGCGAGCAGCAGCGTCGGGATGCGCGGCCCCGTCTCTCGCCCGACGAGCAGCCGGTAGAGCAGCGCGAAGAACGCGCGCTGGGCGGCGGAGAGCTCCTTGTCGCCCTTCACCATCGCGCCCGGCTCGAGGCCGCGCTGCACCTTCGCGACGCCGTAGACCTGGAAGGTGAGGCCGTCGAGCGTCCACGCCTCCTCGATCGGCGGCAGCCCCTGGCCGCCGTCGAGCAGGAGCCGCACCGCGTCGCGCTCGCTCTCGGTGAGCGCGTCGAGCGCCTCGCGGTCGGGCTCGGCGCGCACGGCCGTGTGCTCCTCGGCGGGCATGTGCGTCGCGACCCACGCCTCGACCCGGTCGAGCCTGGGCCGCAGCGGGTCGAGGTCGGTGATCGGGTCGTCGGCGTCGAGGCCCGACAGGATGCGCAGGATCTGCTCCTCGTCGCCGAACGTGATGTCGACGACGGATGCGAGGGTGCGGTAGGGCACGCGGCGCGGCGTCTCCGGCAGGCGCTCGTGCGCCGTGGAGGTGGCGCGCTCGAGCGCGGCGAGCTCGGCGTCGCCCGCGGTGCCGGCCGCGGCCTTGCGCAGCAGCGCATCCCACTCGTCGTAGGTGCGCTGCAGCTCGGAGCCGAACGCGACGTCGAACGACTGGTTCATGCGGCGGCGCGCGTAGAGCCAGCGCAGCACGGGCGCCTCCATCACGGCGAGCGCGTCGGCCGGCACGGGCGCGCCGCCGCGCGAGGACGACATCTTGGCGACGCCGCCGAAGCCGACGAACGCGTACATCGGCCCGAGCGGCCGCTCCCAGCCGAACACGGGCGCGAGCTCGAGCCCGACCTGGAAGGACGAGCCGGGGCTCTGGTGGTCGACGCCGCTGGGCTCGAACACGACGCGCTCGTAGGCCCAGCGCATGGGCCAGTCGACCTTCCAGACGAGCTTGCCCGATCGGAACTCGCGCAGCAGCACCGTCTCGCGGTGCCCGCACTGGCACGAGTAGGTCATCTCGGTCGAGTCGTCGTCGTACGCCTCGATGGTCGTGAGGTCCTTGCCGCAGCTCGTGCAGTACGGCTTGTACGGGTAGTACTCGCTGCCGCCCGAGCCGTCGTCCTCGGTCGCCGCGCCCGAGGAGGCGTCGAGCGCGGCCTGCAGCGCCTCGTCCTCGTCCTTCGCGGCGGGCAGCGTGCGGAACTGCGCGAGGATCGCGTCGATCTCGCGCCGGTGGCGCATGGCGTGCAGGATCTGCTCGGTGTAGGCGCCGGCCCGGTACTGCTCGGTCTGGCTGATGCCGCGGTAGCGCACGCCGGCCTCGGCGAAGGAGGCCTCGGCCTGCGCGCGGAAGTGCGCCGCCCAGGAGTCCTGGTCGCTGCCGGGAGGGGCGGGCACGCTCGTGAGCGGCTTGCCGATGTGCTCGGCCCACGACTCGTCGACGCCATCGATGCCGGCCGGCACCTTGCGGAAGCGGTCGTAGTCGTCCCAGCTGAAGATGTGCTCGGCCTCGAGGCCGCGGCGCTGGATCTCGTCGACGACGAGGTGCGGGCTCATCACCTCGCGGAAGTTGCCCAGGTGGATGGGGCCGGAGGGCGAGATGCCGGATGCGGCGACGGGCGTCGTGCCGCGGCGCGCGGCCTCGGCGATCACCTCGTCGGCGAGGCGCGAGACCCAGTCGGCGCGCTCGTGCTCGGTCTCGGTCGCGGGCTGGGCGGTGCGGTCGTCGGGCGTGCGGGTCACGACATCCGAGCCTACCGGCGGCACCGCATCCGTCGCCCTCTCCCGGTCAGGGGATGGGGAAGGTGGCGTGGTCGATCAGGCGCACACCGCCGGTCGATGACGCGCCGACGCGCGCGGCGATGAGCACCTGCGCGCGGCCGTGGTGGTCGGCGGCAGCGCTCGTGAACGTCGCAGGGTCGACGATCGCGAGGTAGTCGAGCCGGGCGCCGGTGTCGGACTGGAAGACCGACTGCGCGGCGGCGAGCATCGCCTCGACGCCCCGGTCGGCGGCGGCGCCGGCGGCCTCGAGCGCGCGCGAGAGCACGAGCGCGTCCTGCCGCTCCCCCGGCTGCAGCAGCGCGTTGCGGCTCGAGAGCGCCAGGCCGTCGGGCTCGCGCACGGTCGACACCGCCAGGATCTCGACCGGCAGGTTGAGGTCGCGCACCATGCGGCGCAGCAGGAACAGCTGCTGCGCGTCCTTCTCGCCGAAGGCTGCGGCGTCGGGCTGCACGATCGAGAGCAGCTTCGTGACGACCGTGAGCACGCCGTCGTAGTGGCCGGGGCGGCTGCGGCCCTCGAGCACCGTGCCGAGGTGGCCGGCGGTGACGAGCGTGGCGCTGCGGCCGCCGTCGGGGAACATCTCCTCGACCGTCGGCATGAAGACGGCCTCGGCGCCGAGCTCGGCGAGCGTCTCGGTGTCGGCCTCGGGCGTGCGGGGGTAGCGGTCGAGATCCTCGTGCGGCCCGAACTGCATCGGGTTGACGAACACCGACGCGATCACGACCTCCGCGTGCGCGAGCGCCGTGCGCACGAGCTCGACGTGCCCCGCGTGCAGCGCCCCCATGGTCGGCACGAGCGCGATCCGCTTGCCCTCGGCGCGGGCGCGGGCGACGAGTGCGCGCATCTCGTCGATGGTCGTGATGGTGCGGATGGGTGCAGGCACCACGCCAGCCTAAGTGCGGCCGGTGCGCATGCCGGCCGCGCGCGGTCGTGCGCCCGCGGCGCGCACCCCGAGACGGTCCGCGGCCGTCGCTCAACTGGTTCGGGCGCCCACCGACCGGATAGTCCGGTCGTCGAGCCCTGGCACCGGTTGACGGACGGGCGACGGACGGGCTCAGGGCTCGACGGGCGGGTCGGGGTAGCGGGAGAGCGCCGTCTCGACCGCGGAGCGCACGACGCCCCCGAGCACGCGCGACGGCCGCTCGACGCCGATCTCGTGCAGCTGCCGCAGCGCCTGCGCGACGATGCCGTCGGCGAAGTCGCGCGCCGCGGCGATCGCCTCGGCGTAGGCCGGGCGATCGGCCTCGTCGACCACGATCGGCTCGGCGCCCATCTCGACCGCGAGCGCCTGCCCGATCGGCAGCACCGGGCCGGGCGCGGTCACGGCGATCGTGGCCTCCAGCAGCCGGGAGAGGTCGAGCGAGGTGCCCGTGAAGGTCATCGCGGGATGCAGCGCGATGGGGATCGCGCCGCGCTCGAGCGCGGGCCGCAGCACCTCGATGCCGTGCTCGGCGGCCGTGTGCACCACGAGCTGCCCCGGCTGCCACGCGCCGGTCGCGGCGAGGCCCGCGACGAGGCCC
>DASSWM010000221.1:0-3175 GCA_035704865.1 Agrococcus sp. | reverse complement strand
GACGCTCGTGACGGTCTCCGGCGTCGCCGAGATCCTCGGCGGGCTCGGTCTGCTCGCGCCCTGGTGGGGCGTGCGCGTCGCCGCGGGGCTCGCGCTCATCGCGTTGCTCGTGGCGGTGTTCCCCGCGAACGCCGAGGCCGCGAAGGACCCGAAGCGCTTCGGCGCCGTCGCGGTGCCGCTCGTGCCGCGCGCCATCGGGCAGGTCGTGCTCGGCCTGCTCGTGCTCGTCGCGGTGATCTGAGGCGTCAGCCGCCGAGCGCCGTGACGGCGATCTGGCGCGCGAGCTGCTCGGCGAGCAGGCTCAGCTGCGCGCTCACGCCGAGCGCGACCAGCAGCACGCCCGCCTTCGCGACCAGGCGCATCCGCCGCCCCACCCACAGCGCCGCCGCGAACAGCAGCGCCGGCAGCGCGACGCCCGCGATCAGCAGCCACCAGGGCGTCGCGTCGACGATGTCGCTGCCCAGGTAGAGCAGCGGCAGCTGCTGGAGGTTGGCGACCGCCTCGACGGTGTCGTAGCCGAAGGCGAGCGCGAACAGCAGCGCGACGATCCAGGCGTCGCCGGGGCGCTCCTCGCGCGGCTCGCGGGCGTGCGTCTGCGCGCTCATGCGGCGACTCCCCTCGGACGGGTCGCGGCGCTCATGCGATGAGTCCCGCCACGAGCGGCCAGGGCGCGGTCACGACGAGCCCGGCGAGCCACCAGGGCGCGCGGCGGGCGAGCGGCGCGACGCGGTCGACGACGAACCACCACGTCAGCGGCGTGAGCACCGCGAGCAGCTCGCCGAGCTGGTACATCGCGAGGCCGACGAGGCTCGGCTGCTGCACGGGGTTGGCGACGATGATCATGATCCAACCCGCGGTGGCGGCGAGCCCGAGCGCGAGCATGAGCCAGCCGAGCGGGCCGCGGGGCCGCGCCTCGCGCACGGGAGCCGGGGCGTCCGGACCGTCCGACTCGCCGCTGCCGCTCTCGTCCTCGTCGTCGACGACGGACAGGCGGTCCAGGTCGTCGTCGCCCTCCCAGCGGAGGGCGTCCTCGTCGCGGCTCATCGGGGCCAGTCTACCGAGCAGCGTGATGCCGCCCGGCCCTGGTGCCGCTAGTGCGGGATGTCGTCGAGCCAGGTGATCGAGGCGCCGTGCGGGTCGGTGATCGCGAGCGGCTCGGCGTCGCGCCGCAGCACGAAGTCGGCCGGCTGCGCCCACGGCGCGGGCGGCCCGATCTCGAGCGTCGCGCCCTCGTTCGCGACCCACGTCACGGGCAGCTCGGCCATGAGGTCGGCGAAGGCGGCGCGGTCGAACGCCGAGACGTAGGCGAGCACCGCCGAGTGCCACACGACGACGGTCGGCGCGTGCTGCGCCGCCTCCTCCACGACCGCGCGCGTGTCGGTCGTGAGGTCGCCGCGGCGCACGTGCGCGCGCTCGCGCCGCGCGATCGCGATCGCGGTGCGCACCCGGTCGACGCGCGCCCCGTCGACGTTGCCCGACGCATCCGGCCACACGAGCGCCTCGAGCCACGCCTTGGTGTCGGGCTCGTCGGGATCGAGCGGCTGCAGGTCGAGGCCGCCGCGCCACGCGACGCTCGGCAGCCGCTCGGGCAGCGGCGTCGACGGCGAGGCGACGGTCTCGAGCAGCGGCAGGCTCGCATCGCCCACGTACCTGCCCGCGCCGAAGCGGTAGCGCCAGCGGTCGGGGTAGAGGCACAGGCCCGCCGAGGCGCCCACCTCGACGAGCGCGACGGGGCCGCGCAGGTGCGCGATGGCAGGCAGCAGGGTCGCCATGCGCCTGGCCTCGTTGGTCTGCGTCATGCGGGCGAGCATGGTCGAGCGGATGCGGTTCCAGCTGCCGGCGATCATGTCGCGCACGTCGGTCCAGGGCTGCAGCGGCACGCCCTCGAAGCGGGCGGCCGCGAAGAGCAGGTTCGGCTGGCGCTTGATGGGCTCGAGCTCGGCGAGCGCGGCGCACAGCGCCTCGTCGGCCGCGACGCCGCGCGCCCACTCGGCGTAGCGGGGCGAGCGCTCGTCCGCCTCGACGCGCGCCCATCGCCTGTAGGCCTCGCTGACCTTCTGCTCGCCGCTCACGCTCTCCACGCGCACTACCTTGCCAGGCGCGGCGGTGTCGAGCGCGCCGCGCGGCTGGCCGTCACCGCCGTGTTCGCGCTCATCGGGCTCGTGGCCGGCAGCCCGGAGGCCGCGAACGGCTACGGCTTCCTCATCCTGTTCCTGCCGTACGTCTCGAGCGCCTTCGTGCCGATCGAGACGATACCGGCGTGGCTGCACGGCGTCGCCGCCCACCAGCCGGTGACGCCGATCATCGAGACGATCCGCGCGCCGCTGCTGGACGGCGCGGGACGGCCCGTGGAGGCGGTGCTGTGGTGCGCGGGCATCGTCGTGGTCGCGGGGCTGCTCGCGGCGTGGCGCTTCCCCCGCACGCCGGTCCGCTAGGCGGCCGGAGCGCGCAGGGCGCGCAGCGGGCAGGCCGTCGGCCCCTCGAGCCGGGAGCCGTCGGGCGCGAAGCGCGAGCCGTGCGCCGAGCAGTCCCAGCTGCGCTCCTGCGCGTTCCACTGCACGAGCGCGCCGACGTGCGGGCAGTGCGCGGAGACGCGCCGCGTCGCCCCCTCGACCGTCGAGGTCGCGACGAGCCGGAAGCCCTCGCGGCCCACCGTCCCCTCGCCCTCCGGCGGCTCCGTCGCGGGCGCGAGCGCAGCCGCGAGCCTGCGCCCCTGCGCACCGGCGACGGCGCCGAACGCGCCCGCGAGGCGGCCGACGGCGACGGGCATCGTGCCGCGGCGGCGCAGCGTGCGCGCCCAGTCGGGCTCCGCGCCGCCCAGCCTGCCGGCGAGCGCGAGCGCGCTCATCGCGCCGCTCGTCATGCCCCACTTGTCGAAGCCGGTGGCGAGCAGCACGCGGCCGCGCGATCCGGCGCGCGCGCCGATCCACGGCAGCCGGTCGGGCGTGCGGTAGTCCTGCGCGCTCCACGTGCTGGTGCGCTCGGCGTCGGGCCAGTGCGCGCGCACCCAGCCGTCGAGCTCCGCGACGAGCCTGCGGGGGTCGGTGTGCCTGCCGACGATGTGCCCGGGGCCGCCGGCGACGAGCAGCGGACGGCCGTCGGCGTCGAGCGCCGTCCGCAGCGAGCGGCTCGGCGCGTCGACGCTGAGCGCCATCGGCTCGGGCAGCGCCGCCTC
>DASSWM010000220.1:0-23597 GCA_035704865.1 Agrococcus sp. | reverse complement strand
GGCAGGGCGCTCGCGCGCGAGCTGACCGGCATCGCGGGCGACGCGCGCGGCATGTCGCTCGCCGACCGTCGCGCGCTGCTGCGCTCGAAGCCGTGGCGCACGCTGGGCTTCGGCATCGTCGCCTACCTGCTGCTGCTCGTGCCCGGCCTCGCCGTCATCGCCACGCCCGTCGCGATCGTCGGCGCGACGCTGCTCGTGCGCGATCTGCGGGGCGAGCCGACGACCGAGGCCGCCGCCGCCTCGTAGCCCGGCCGCCGAGGTCTCCTAGACTGGAGCCGCCCGCCAGACCGAGAGGTGCCATGCCCGCCGCAGCTTCCGTCCGCCGCGCCCTGCCCGACGAGATCGCCGACTGGGACGCGCGCATCGAGGCGAACCCCGACGGCGGCCACATGGTGCAGTCGAGCGCCTTCGCCGAGACCAAGCGCTTCGACGGGCTCGAGCCCGTCTTCCTCGTCATCGACGCTCCCGTGCCCGGCGCGGACGGCGCGACCGAGCGCATCCACGCCCTCGCCCTCGAGGGGAAGGTGTCGCTCGGCCGCTACTGGTACCTGCCGATGGGGCCGACCGCGACCGACATGGCCGCCGTCGTCGCGGGCCTGCGCGCCTTCGCGAAGCAGGAGCCGGGGCTGCTGGTGGTGAAGATCGAGCCGCACCTCGAGCGCAGCCCCGAGCGCATCAACGAGCTCGTCGCGCTCGGGCTGGAGCAGAGCCGCGACATGCAGGTCATGACGCACACGGTCGTGCTCGACCTCGCGCAGGGGGAGGAGGAGCTCTTCGCCTCGTTCTCGCAGATGATCCGCCGGCAGGTGCGCGGCGCCACCAAGAAGGGCTACCGCGTCGAGCGACCCGAGCCGACGCAGGAGACCTTCGACCGCATGCACGCGATGATGCTCACCGTCGCTGGCGGCAAGGGCATGGCGGGCATGCGCGAGCGCGCCTACTACGACGCCTTCTGGGGCGCGTTCGCGAAGGCCGGCACCGGCCGCTTCTACTTCGGCTACGACGACGACTCGGGCGAGCCGCAGGCCGGCATCTTCGTCACGACCGCCGGCCGCACCGCCGTCTACAAGGACGGCGGCTCCCGCCCCGACCGCAAGATCAACGGCGGCTCGGCGCTGCTGCTGTGGACGGCCATGCAGGACTGCATCGCCGACGGCAAGCTCGCCTTCGACCTCGCCGGCACGCCGCCGCCCGACCGCGTCGACGACCCGACGCATCCCTTCCACGGCCTCGCCCAGTTCAAGCTGCGCTTCGGACCCATCTCGAGCTTCCTGCCGTCGTTCGACCTCGTGCTGCACCCCGTGCGCCACCGGCTCTGGGAGCAGGTCGTGCGCCGCATCGAGTGGCGCATCACGAAGGGGCCGGACACGCTGCGATGACCGACATGCGACTGCGGCCGGCGACCGCCGAGGAGCTGCGCGACTGGGACTCCCTCGTGCTGCAGAACCCCGACGGCGGCCAGTTCACCCAGACGCTCGCGTTCGCCGAGCTCAAGCGCTGGGACGGCTTCACGACCCGCCACCTCGTCTACGACGCCGAGCAGCCCGTCTACGCGCTCGCGCTCGAGCGCAGCGGCTGGATCGGCCGCTTCTGGTACTTCCCGTGCGCGCCGCTGCACCCCGACATGCGCGCCGTCGTCGACGCGACGCGCGAGTACGTGCTGCGCGAGCACCCGCGGCTCATCTCGGTCAAGCTCGAGCCGCGCCTGCCGCGCACGCCCGACGCGATCGGGATGCTGGCGGATGCGGGGCTCACCCAGGCGGAGGACGTGCAGCTGCACACGCACACGGTCGTGATCGACCTGGAGCGCAGCGAGGAGGAGATCCTCGCCTCGTTCTCGAAGACGGCGCGCAAGCTCATCCGCCGCGCCGAGCGCGACGGCTTCACGATCGAGCGCGTCGAGGGCGACGAGGCGCTGTTCGACCTCGCATGGCAGCGCATGCAGACGATCCGCGGCGGCCAGGGGCTCACGGGCATGCGCGGCGAGGACTACTACAAGACCATCTGGCGCGCCTTCACCGCGCGCGGGCAGGCGGACTGGTGGCTCGGGCACGACGGCGGCGACGGGCCGCAGACCGTGACCTTCACGATCCCGTTCGGCCGCACGGTGATCGACAAGGACGAGGGCTCGCGGCCCGAGCGGCTCATCGAGGGGGGCGCCCACCTGGGCAGGTGGACGCGCGCGAAGCACTACCGCGAGCGCGGCTTCACCGGCATGGACATGATGGGCGCGCCGCCGACGTGGGCGAAGGACGACCCCGACCACTGGATGGCGGGGCTCGCGCGCTTCAAGCAGCAGTTCGGCGACATCGTCGACTTCGCGCCGAGCCACGACCTGCTGCTGCGCCCCGGCGCGCAGCAGCTGTGGCGCTCGTACGTGCGGCCGGTCGAGTGGCGCGTCAAGCGGCGATACACGGGTCTGTGGTGAGACCGGTCGTGACGGATGGGCTCATGAGGGCAACGGAAGCGGAGACGGGAGCGTGGTCATGACGACGGCAGGCGGAGCCTGGACGATCAGGGATGCCACGAACGCGGAGGTCGGCGACTGGGACGCGCTCGTGCGGCAGAACCCCGACGGCGGTCAGTGGGTGCAGAGCTCGGCCTACGCCCAGCTCAAGCGCACCGAGCGGCTGCACCCTCGCCACCTCGTGGTCGAGGGCGCCGAGACCGCCTACGCGCTCGCGCTCGAGCACCGGTCGCTCGCGGGCCGCTTCTGGTACTTCCCGACCGGCCCCGGCATCTCGTTCGAGCACTTGGGCGCGTTCGCCGATGCGCTCCGGGCTGCCCGCGACGGCGCGGCGAAGGACGTGTACGCGGCGAAGGTCGAGCCGTTCGAGGTCGACACGCCCGAGCGCAGGAAGGCGCTCGAGCAGGCGGGCTACCGCGCGGCCAACCCCATCCAGCAGAACACCCACACGGTGCTCGTCGACCTCACGCGCGACGTCGAGGAGATCTTCGCGGGGTTCAAGAAGAGCCTGCGCAACCACATCCGCTACGCCGAGAAGCACGGCTACCGCGTCGAGAAGGCCGAGCCGGGCGAGGAGACGTACCGGACGATGTACGAGCTCATGCAGACCGTCTCGGGCGGCAAGGGCGTCGAGGGCATGAAGCCCTACGAGTACTACCGCACCCTCTGGGGCTCGGCGGTCGCGCAGGGCAGCGGCCACTTCTGGTTCGGGTACGACGGCGCGCACGACGGCCCCCAGGCATCCGCCTTCATGATCCGCTTCGGCCGCTACGCGCTCGCCAAGGACGGCGGCTCGGTGCCGGATCGCGCGATCCGCGGCGGCGCGCACCTCATCCGCTGGCAGGCGATGCAGTGGTTCAAGGAGGACGGCGCCGAGATCTACGACGCCTACGCGACGCCGCCGTCGTGGCAGGCGGACGACCGCTCGCACCGCCTGCACGGGCCGGGCGTGTTCAAGCAGGTCTTCGGGCCCATCGTCGATCACCTGCCGAGCCATGACCTGGTGCTCGACGAGAACCGCTACCGCCTCTTCATGCGGCTGCTGCTGCCCATCGAGCGGCGCGTGCGCCGGCGGCCGTGGGGCATCTGGTAGCCCCGGCTACTTGACGCGCCGGCCGCAGATCTCGTCGAGGCTCGTGCCCAGCAGCTCTGCCGTCTCGCGGTACATCGCGAGCAGCTCCTTGCGCATCTCCGGCGTCGGCAGCGCGTCGAGCCGCCACGCGAGCGCGTTGTCGCGCAGGTCGGCGATCTTCACGCTCGCCGCGAGCTCGCTCGCGCGCAGCCGGTCGACGTGCTCGGCGATGCTCTCGCCCTCGCGCTTCGTCATCGCATCGACCGCGTCGATGACGCGCTTGGGGAACTTCGCGCTCACGAACTGGCGCAGCGTGATCGTGCCCCACTCGAACACGTCGTGCAGGATCGCGACCGTGCGCTCGTCGTCGGTCGCGACATCCAGCATCACCCGGATCGAGTGGGCGATGTACGGCTGCCCCTGCCGGTCGACCCGGCCGTCGAACGCCCTCGACGCGACGAGGATCGCCCGGTCGAGGTCGTCGTGCGCCATGACGCGAGCGTATCCGGTGGCTATCCTGAACGCATGTCACGTGTCGCCGATCCCGCTGAGCTCGCTCGCCTGCTGCGCGGCACGTGGGCGATCCGCGCGACGACCTTCCCGTACTGGACGCACGCGGAGCGCAAGAACCCGCGCGTCACGTTCGAGCTCGTGCGCAACTCGCCGCTGCAGCTGCGCGAGGTCTACGAGTACCACCGGCCCGACAAGGGCGACCGCGAGGTGATCGCCGAGGCCGCCTGGGCCGGGCGGCACTTCTCCTGGCGCATGCTGGGCCGCTCGCGGCTGCTCGCGAGCGCCTTCGTGGTCTCCGACACGCCCGCGACGCCCGACCTGCTGGCGATCCACTACGGCAAGTCGGCGGTGCTGCGGCAGAGCGCCGTCTCGATCCTCGCCCGCCCGCACCTCGACCCCGACGAGGTGCGCCGCTCGGTCGCGGTCGACACGCACTCGTTCGAGCTCTCCGCCGAGGAGTTCTGGCGGCTGCAGTGGCTCACGCCCTACACGCCCTCGGCACCCGCCTCGAGCGACTCTCGGGCCTGACGCACGTCCTCGAGCAGCGCACCGATCAGCACCCAGTGCACCGGGTGGGGGCGCGGCACCTCGATGGGCTTCGTGAGCAGCGGGCCGTCGATCGCCGGCATCGACGTCGTGCGGCCGTCGTCGAGCGCCTGCTGGTCGACGAGCGCCCGCACCTCGTGCGCGATGCGCCGCGCCTCGAGCGCGATGCGGCGCACGGTCGGCTCGCGCGAGACGGACGCGTCGGCGGCGAAGGCGTCCGCGCGGTCGGCGATCGTGCGCGCCATGCCGATGACGCGGTTGGCGAGCACCGTGAGCGTGAGCAGCAGCCGCTCGTCGCGCTCGAGCCGCTCCCGCATGCGCCCGGTGCGGGGGTTGAGCCGCGTGGAGTCCTCGAGGTCGTCCATCGCCGCGCGCGTCGCCTGGATGCGGTCGCGCAGCGCGCGCGCCTCCTCGAGCAGCAGCGCGTCGGGCGCGCTGCTCGTGAGCGCGCGGTCGACGCGGTCGTAGACGTCGGCGATCGCGTGCGCGAGCTCGCGCATGGCGCGCTCGGCGGGCTCGTGCTGCACGGGCGGCACGACGACGAGGTTGATGATGAGCGCGCACACCGCGCCGATGACGGTCTCGACGATGCGCTCGAAGCCGAACAGCGGCCCCGTGCCGGCGCCGAGCGCCAGCAGGATCATGGCGCTGATCGGCAGCTGGTTCGCGGCCATCGGCGCAAGCCGGATGAGCCGCGCGATCACGACGGCGAGCAGCGTCACGCCCAGCACCACGAGCGGGCCCGGCGGCAGCACGAGGCTCGCGAGCCATGCGAGCACGACGCCGCCCAGCACGCCGAACGACCGCTCGATGCCCTTGCCGAGCGACTGGTTCACGCTCGGAGCGACGACGAGCAGCGCCGCGATCGCCGCGAAGATGGGCAGCTGCTGGCCCAGCAGCAGCAGGCTCGCGAACCACGCGACGGCGATGGCGACGAGGATCTTCGCGATCTGCAGCCACGGCGCCTGACGCTCGGCCATGAGCCGCCCAAGCCAACGCATGGCTCCACGATACGCGCGCCGCGCCCCGTTCCATGGCTGGGCGGTGTTGGATGGCCCCATGCTCGACAACGCCGCCGCGGTGCTCACGCGGCTCCTCGCGGAGAGCGGGCGCGAGCTCGTCGACTTCGCGCAGAAGGACGTGGAGCCGGTGAACGAGGGCTTCATCGTCGGCTACTCGTGCGGCGTGCGCACGCCCGAGGACGCCATCGAGCGCGTGACGATCTACGTCAACACGTCGCCGGCGGCCCCGACCGACGAGCACACGGTCGAGCTCGCCGACGCCTCCGGCCGCAGGCTGACCGCGTGGGTGTACCCGCAGGATCCGTCGCTGCCGTCGCTGCCGGCCGTCTCCTACCCGGAGGCCGCGGGCGTCGTGCTGGCGAAGTTCGGCATCGCCGCCGAGGGCGCGAGCCTGCGCATGGAGGCCTACCGGCCCGGCAAGCGCGCGGTGCTGCGGGTCGACACCGCGACCGACCGCTGGTTCGCGAAGGTCGTGCACCCGTCGCAGGCGGCGACGATCCACGACCTGCACGAGCGCTTCGGCAGCGCGGGCGTGCCCGTGCCGCGCTCGCTCGGCTTCTCCGACGCGGGCCTCGTGCTGCTGGGCGAGCTGCCCGGCGTGCCCGCGATCGATGTCTTCGCGTCGATCGACCGGGCCCGCTTCGCGCACGGGCTCGACGAGCTCACGCGCCACATCGCCACCGTGCCGGTGACGATCGGCGCCCGCGAGTCGCTCGCGCGGCGCGTCGACTGGTACGCCGAGCGCATGGAGGAGACGGCGCCCGTCTTCGCCCGCCAGACCGTCGCCCTCGCGCGCGTCGTGCGAGAGCGCTACGCCGCGACGAGCGTGCCGCGCCCCGTGACGATCCACGGCGACCTGCACCTGGGGCAGATCTTCGTCGACGAGCGCGACCCGTCGAGGATCACCGGCATCCTCGACATCGACACGGCGGGCCTCGGCGATCCCGCCGACGACCGCGGGGCGCTGTTCGGTCACGTGGTCGTCTCGGCCGTCGAGCGCACCTCCACGAACGAGGCCGCCGCCGCGCTCGCCGCGTTCGCCGACGAGCTGCAGGCCGGCTGGGCCGGCGACGTGCGCGTCTCGGCGATCGCGGCCACGCACCTGCTCGGCCACGCGCTCGCCAACGCCGGGCGCGGCGACGACCGCGGCGCGGCGTCGGCGCAGCGGCTGCTCGACCGCGCCGAGGCCGTGCTGGCGTAGCGGCTACTCGCCCAGCAGCGCCCGCACGCGCGGCACGACCTCGCCGCCGAAGAGCTCGATCGAGCGCAGGTTGTCCGCGTGGCTCGTGCCCGAGTCGTACTTGAGGTCGAAGCGCTCGATGCCGAGCGTCTCGTGCGCCCACACGATCTTCTGCGCGACGGTCTCGGGGCTGCCGACGAACATCGCGCCGTGCTCGGCCGCCGAGGCGTCGAACTCGCGCTCGGTCGCATCGCCCCAGCCGCGCTCGCGCCCGATGCGGTTGCGGTAGACCATCCACTGCGGCATGAGGATGCGCTTGGCCTCCTCGTCCGTCTCGGCCACGAGGCCGGGGGAGTGCATGCCCACGCGCCCCAGCGGCGCACCCGTCTCGTCGGTGTGCCCGAACTGCTCCATGGCCTTGCGGTACAGGCCCGCGAAGGGCGCGAACTGCGCCGGGCTGCCGCCGATGATGGCGAGCATCATGTCGAAGCCGTGCTTCGCGGTGCGGATGACGGACTCGGGCGAGCCGCCGACGCCCACCCAGACGGGGATGCGGCCGCCGTGCTCGGCCGCGTGCGAGCGGGGGTAGACCGACTGCTCGGACAGCGGCGAGCGCAGCCGTCCCGACCACGTCACGGGCTCCTCGCGCACGAGTGCGGCGAGCAGCTCCAGGCGCTCCTCGAACAGCTCCTGGTAGTCCTCCAGGCGGTAGCCGAACAGCGGGAACGACTCCACGAACGAGCCGCGCCCCACGATCATCTCGGCACGCCCGCTCGAGAGCCCGTCGAGCGTCGAGAACTGCTCGAACACGCGCACGGGGTCGTTCGAGGAGAGCACCGTGACGGCGGTGCCCAGGCGGATGCGCTCGGTCGCGGTGGCGAGGGCGCCCAGCATGATCTCGGGCGCGCTGGCCGCGAAGTCGTCGCGGTGGTGCTCGCCGATGCCGAAGAACGACAGGCCGGCGCGGTCGGCGGCGACGCCCTCGGCGACGACGTCGCGCAGCACCTGCGCGTGGCTCATGGGGCGGCCGTCGACGACGGGGACCGCGGCGAAGGTGTGGGCGCCGAACTCGATGCTCATGGTGATCCTCTCCGCCGGGCACTCCGGCGATCTGCTGGGGTCAACCGACAGCGGAGCGGGGGCATTCCTTCAAAATGCAACGAGCGTGAGCGGCGCAGGACGCGGGAACGGCGCAGGGCCCGGGTGTGCACCCGGGCCCTGCGCCGCATCCGCGTCGTGAGGGACGCGTCAGTGGTGGTCGTGCTTGGACGCCTCGAGCTCGCCCCGCGTGACCGGCGCGATGCGGTCCTCGAAGAACCACCGCGTGAGCGCCGCGCGCAGGTGGGTGGCCGGGGTGATCCTGCCCTGGGCGTTCGGGCGCACCATGACGGGCTCGTAGCTGTCGAACGCCTTGAGCTTCCACGAGGAGTACTCGTCGAGCGGCTCGTGCACCTCGATGTACTCGCCGCCGGGGAGGCGGCGGATGTTGCCCGACTCGTAGCCGTGCAGCAGGATCTCGCGATCCTTCTTCTGCAGGCCGATCGCGATGCGCTTCGTCAGCCAGTAGACGATGACCGTGCCGATCGTGATCATGGCCTGCAGCGCCCAGGTGACCTGGAACACGTTGAGGTGGAAGTGCGTCGCGATGAGGTCGGACGAGGCCGCGGCCCACATGATCGCGTAGAACCAGACGCCGGCCGCGCCGATCGCGGTGCGCGTCGGGTTGTTGCGGGGGCGCTCGGCGATGTGGTGCTCGCGCTTGTCGCCCGTGATCCACGCCTCGAGGAAGGGGTAGATCATGACGACGACGATGAACAGGCCCAGCACCGCCATCGGGAGCAGGATGTTCCATGAGAACGTGAGCCCGAAGATCTCCGACTCCAGGCCGGGCGCCAGGCGCAGCGCGCCGTCGGCGAAGCCGATGTACCAGTCGGGCTGCGTGCCTGCCGAGACGGGGGACGGGTCGTACGGTCCGTACTCCCACACCGGGAGGATCGTGAAGGTCGAGGCGATCGCCACCAGCACGCCGAAGACGATGAAGAAGAACGAGCCCGCCTTCGCCGCGAACAGCGGCATGATCGGGGCGCCCACGACGTTGTCGTTCGTCTTGCCGGGGCCGGCGAACTGCGTGTGCTTGTTGATCACCATGAGCACGAGGTGCACGCCGATGAGCGCGATCACCAGCGCAGGCAGCAGCATGATGTGCAGCACGAACAGGCGCGGCACGATGTCGTTGCCCGGGAAGAGGCCGCCGAACAGCAGCCACGAGACCCACTCGCCGACGAGCGGGATGCCCTTGACCATGCCGTTGATGATCGCGAGGCCGTTGCCCGAGAGCAGGTCGTCCGGCAGCGAGTAGCCCGTGAAGCCCTCGGCCATCGCGAGGATGAAGAGGATGAAGCCGACGACCCAGTTGACCTCGCGCGGCTTGCGGAACGCGCCCGTGAAGAACACGCGCAGCATGTGCAGGCCGATCGCGGCGATGAACAGCAGCGCAGACCAGTGGTGCAGCTGCCGCATGAGCAGGCCGCCGCGGATGTCGAACGACAGGTTGATCGTGGACGCGTACGCGGCCGACATCTCCATGCCCTTGAGCGGCACGTAGGAGCCGTCGTAGTGCACGGGGACCATCGACGGCTCGAAGAAGAACGTCAGGAACGTGCCGGAGAGCAGGATCGCGACGAACGAGTAGAGGATGACCTCGCCGAGCATGAACGACCAGTGGTCGGGGAAGACCTTGCGGCCGAGCGCCGCGACCATGGTCGAGATGCTGGTGCGCTCGTCCAGGTAGTTCGACGCCTTCGAGGTCAGCGAGGGACGGGTGGCGGTGGCGGTCATGCGCGGGTCTCCGTCTCAGCGGCCGACACGGGCACGTGCTCCGGGTCGACGTAGTGGAGTCGTTCGAAGTAGGACGGGCCGACGGGCTCGGTGAAGTCGCGCTGCGCGACCAGGAAGCCCTCGTCGTCCACCGTGATGGGCAGCTGCGGGAGCGGGCGCTTCGCCGGTCCGAAGATGACCTTCGCGTGCTCGGTCACGTCGAACGTGGACTGGTGGCACGGGCACAGCAGGTGGTGCGTCTGCTGCTCGTACAGCGCGACGGGGCAGCCGACGTGCGTGCAGATCTTCGAGTAGGCGACGATGCCGTCGTACGACCAGCCCTCGCGGCCGGGCGCCTCCTTGATGTCTTCCGGCTTCAGGCGCACGAGCAGCACGGCGGCGAGCGCCTTCTGGTCGAGGTAGCCCTCCTCGTGACCGACGCTCGCGAGCTCCTCGGGGATGACGTGGAACGCCGACCCGATCGTGACGTCCGCGGCCTTGATCGGCGTGCCGGAGGGATCGAGCGCGAGCCGCATGCCCGGCTCCCACATCGTGTGGGCGAGCGCGACATCCGGGTTCTGCACCGGTGCGAGGTCGCGGAAGAGCACGATCGCCGGCAGCGGCACGAGCGCGATCGCGCCGATGAGCGTGTTGCGGATGAGCGAGCGGCGGCTGAAGCCGGACTCCTCGTCGCCGAGGCGGAAGATCTCGACCGCCCGCTCGCGGCTCGGGACCGAGCCGCGCGAGAGGTGGCGCTCCTCGACGACCTCGTGGCTGCTCATGAGCTGGCGCGCCCAGTGCATGCCGCCGAAGCCGATGCCGAGCAGCGCGAGCGCGATGGCCAGGCCGAGGAAGAGGTTGTTGGCGCGGACGCTGCCCATGTCGCCCGGCACGATCGGCACGGCGAAGTAGGCGACGATCGCGAGCACGGAGCCGAGCATCGAGGCCAGGAACCAGCCGACGACCTGGCGCTCCGCGCGGCGCTCCTTGTGCGGGTGCAGATCGGTCTGGCGCGGGCGGTGCGGCGGCAGGCCCGGGTTCTCGAATGCATCCCGCTGCTCGATGGCGGCGCCGCGGCCGTACACGACGACGTCGTGCTCGGTGCCCACGGGCTCGCCCGGAGCCGACTGGTCTTCAGCCGACATGCTGTTCCCTCCTGTGTCCTGCGCCATGGGTCAGTTCGGCCTCGAGGTGAGCCAGACCGTGATCGCGACGATGCCGCCGAGACCGAAGATCCAGATGAACAGACCCTCCGACACCGGGCCGAGGCTGCCGAGGTCGAACCCGCCGACCGACGGGTTCTCGTCCAGGTAGTGCAGGTAGGCGATGATCTCGCGCTTCTGCTCGGGGGCGATGTTGTTGTCGTTGAACACCGGCATGTTCTGCGGGCCCGTGAGCATGGCCTCGTAGATGTGCGCGGCGTCGATGTCGTACAGGTTCGGCGCGAACTTGCCCTCGGTGAGGGCGCCGCCGGCGCCTGCGACGTTGTGGCACATGGCGCAGTTGATGCGGAAGAGCTCGCCACCGGAGGCGATGCCCTCGGCGCTCACCTGCGACGTGTCGAGCCACTCCTCCGCGGGGCGCTCGGGACCGGGCGCGAGCGTGGCGATCCAGTCGCCCATCGCGTCGGACTGCGCCTGCGTGAACTGCGGCTCGCGCTCGAGCGCCTGCGGGCCCTGGAAGGCCATCGGCATGCGGCCGGTCATGACCTGGAAGTCGACGGACGCGGCGCCGACGCCGATGAGGCTGACGCCGTGCTCCGTGCCCTCGGCGTTCATGCCGTGGCACGAGGCGCAGTTGGCGCGGAAGAGCTCAGCGCCGTCCTCGATCGTCAGCTGCTGCGAGTGCGCGGCAGGAGCCGGCTCGGCGTTCGCGACGGTGCCCACCGCTGCCGACGCGCCGCCTGCGGCGACGAGCCCGATCAGCAGCAGCGCCGCGCTCGCCAGCGGATGCCTGCGACCGGTCTTCTTGCGTGATGCCAAGGTATTCAGCCCCAACCGTTACTTGAGCCAGTAGATGACGAGGTACAGGCCGATCCAGACCACGTCGACGAAGTGCCAGTAGTACGAGATGACGTGCGCGCTCGTCGCCTCCTTGCGAGCGAACCGCTTGACGGCGTAGGCGCGACCGATCACGAACAGGAACGCGAACAGGCCGCCGGTCACGTGCAGGCCGTGGAAGCCGGTGGTGATGTAGAACGCCGAGCCGTACGAGTTCGACGAGAGCGTCACGCCGTGGTGGATGAGCTCGAGGTACTCGAACACCTGCAGGATGACGAAGATCGCGCCCATCGCGTACGTCAGGTAGAACCACTCGATCATGCCCCACTTGGCGAACTGGAACCGCCCGCCCGTGCGCCGCGCCTGGTGGTGCTCCGCAGCGTTCGCGCCCGCCTGGCACGTGAAGCTCGATGCGAGCAGGATCATCGTGTTGATCGTCGCGAACACCACGTTCAGCTTCTCGGCCTCGGTCGCGAACAGGTCGCCGGACATCGAGCGGAGCGTGAAGTAGATCGCGAACAGGCCGGCGAAGAACATGACCTCGCTGCCGAGCCAGACGATCGTGCCGACCGCAACGGAGTTCGGCCGCCTGATCATCGGCGCCGACGACGGCGAGATGGGGAGCGCAGTAGTGGACACGGAGTCCATCCTAGTGACAGTTCGCGCGCGGGTCTCGACCCGACGGACCAGCGTGCCGCAAAAAGATAGGCTGGAGCCATGGATCGTCTCTTGACCTGGCCAGCCGTGCTCGAGACGCTGCTGGAAGGCGAGGATCTGGCGATCCGCCAGGCCGAGTGGGCGATGTCGGAAGTCGTCGCCGGGAGCGCCACCGAGGCCCAGATCGCGGGCTTCCTGATCGCCCTGCGGGCGAAGGGCGTCGTCGCCGAGGAGCTGGTCGGATTCCGCGACGCGATCCTCGAGGCCGCGGTGCCGCTGCCGGGCGACACGCGAGTGGTCGACATCGTCGGCACGGGCGGCGACCGCCAGCACACGGTCAACATCTCCACCACCGCGAGCATCGTCGTGGCGGCGACCGGCGTGCCGGTGCTCAAGCACGGCAACCGCGCCGTCTCGTCGTCCTCCGGCGCATCCGACGTGCTCGACGCGCTCGGGCTCGTGCCGGCCGACGACGACCCCGCGGTCGTGCGCCGCATCCTCGAGGAGGCGGGCATCTCCTTCGCGTGGGCGACGCGGTTCCACCCCGGCTTCCGCCACGCAGGACCCGTGCGCGCGCAGCTCGGCGTGCCGACGGTCTTCAACCACCTCGGCCCGCTCGTGAACCCGGCGCGCCCGGAGGTGTCGCTCGTCGGCGTCGCCGACAAGCACGTCATCGAGCAGTTCGTGGGCGTGTTCGCGACCCGCGGCGCGACCGCGCTCGTCGTGCGCGGCGAGGACGGGCTGGACGAGCTCACCACGACCGGGCACTCGGAGCTGTGGGAGGTCGCGCGCGGCGACGTCGTCGAGCACGACATCGACCCGCGCGAGTTCGGCATCCCGCGCGCGCGCATGGAGGATCTGCGCGGCGGGTCGCCCGAGCACAACGCCGACGTGCTGCAGCGCACGCTCGCGGGCGAGACCGGCGCCGTGCGCGACATCGTGCTGCTGAACGCCGCCGCGGCGCTCGTGGCATGGCGGCTCGAGAGCGATCCGCGCCAGAAGGACCGCCCGCTCAAGGAGCGGCTGGCGGAGGAGCTGACGACGGCGACCGCCGCGATCGACTCGGGCGCGGCCACGCGCACGCTCGACGCGTGGCGCCGCGCGGCGGGCTGAGCCCGGCGTGAGCGCTCTCGAGCCGACTCGAGCGCAGCGCGAGACGAGCTGGTCGGGCGCCGAGGTCTGGCACACCTGGCCGCTCCGATGGGCCGACCGCGCCTCCCGCTCGCTGCTGCTGGTCTCGCTCGCGGTCGGCGGCCTGCTGGCGTGCTTCGGCCTGACGCTGCTGCTGCACCGCCCGCCCGCGCTCGCACCGTCGGTGACGCTGCGCGGCATCGGCGTGCTGCTGCTGCTGCTCGCCGCCTTCGTCGCGCCCGCAGCGCGCAGCTACCGGCTCGGCGCCCTGTACTGCATCGTGCTCTTCGCGGTCGGCGACGCGGCGCTCGTGCTCATGCAGTCGACGTCGCTGCTGGGCCCGACGACGTACGGCGCGCTCGACGCCATCACCTTCAGCACCGGGGCCGCGCTCGTCGTCGCCTGGCAGCTCGTGCGCATGCGCCACCCGCTCACGATCCTCATCGTGGTGCTCGGCTACTCGATCGCCGGCGCCGCGTTCTTCGCGCGCGCGATGCCGGCGCTGCGCGACCGGCTGGCGCCGAACATCTGGGAGGAGGCGTCGAGCGCCGCCGACGAGGCGGTCGTGCGCGGCGTGCTCCTCGTGCTCGTGCTGGGCCTCGTGCTGCTCGGCTGGTGGCTCGACGGGTGGATGCGCGCGCTCCTGCCGGTCGCGAACGTCGCGGAGCCGCACGCCTCCGGCCGCGCGTCGCGCACGGGGGAGCAGCAGCGCCGCCGCTACGCCATCGTCACGATGCTCGCCGGCCTCGACCTCATCGCCATCGCGGTCGCGATCTCGGCGAAGCAGCCGGTCGCCCGCGGGCGGCTGTCGGCCGAGGACGACTGGTGGGCGTCGATCGTGCTCGCCGTCTCGACCGCGCGCGCCAGCATGGTGGTCGTCGGCATCGCCGCGGCGATCATCTGGGTGAGCAGCCCCGAGCAGCGCGCCATCTGACGATCGCCCGGCGCACGGAGGAGGGGGCGGCCGCAGCCGCCCCCTCCTCGCCGTCCGGCGACCGACGTCAGTCGACGTCCTCGTCGACCCAGTCGAGCGTCTTCTGCACCGCCTTCTTCCAGTTGCGGTACGTGCGGTCGCGCGCCTCCTGCTCCATCTGCGGCTCCCAGCGGCGATCCTCCTGCCACTGCTTGCGCAGCTCGTCGAGCGAGCCCCAGAAGCCGACCGCGAGCCCGGCCGCGTACGCGGCGCCGAGCGCGGTCGTCTCCGCCACGACCGGGCGGATGACCGGCACGCGCAGCACGTCGGCCTGGAACTGCATGAGCGTGTCGTTGGCGATCATGCCGCCGTCGACCTTCAGCTCCGACAGGTCGACGCCCGAGTCCGCGTTCACCGCGTCGACCACCTCGGCCGTCTGGAAGGCGGTCGCCTCGAGCGCCGCCCTGGCGATGTGGCCCTTGTTGACGTACCGGGTCAGGCCCACGAGCGCGCCACGCGCATCCGGCCGCCAGTACGGCGCGAAGAGGCCCGAGAAGGCGGGCACGAAGTACGCGCCGCCGTTGTCCTCCACCGTCTTGGCGAGCTCCTCGACCGCGGGCGCGTCCTTGATGAGCCCGAGGTTGTCGCGCAGCCACTGGATGAGCGAGCCCGTCACCGCGATCGAGCCCTCGAGCGCGTAGTGGGTGGGCTCGTCGCCGATCTTGTAGCCGACGGTCGTGAGCAGCCCGTTCTTCGAGTGGACGATCTCCTCGCCGGTGTTGAAGATGAGGAAGTTGCCCGTGCCGTAGGTGTTCTTCGCCTCGCCCTTGTCGAACGCAGCCTGGCCGAAGGTCGCGGCCTGCTGGTCGCCGAGGATGCCCGTGATGGGCGTCTCGCGCAGCAGCGACTCGGAGGCGGCGACGCCGAACTCGCCCGAGGACGACTTGATCTCCGGCAGCATCGACTTCGGCACGCCGAAGTCGGCGAGGATGCCGTCGTCCCACGTGAGCGACTCGAGGTCCATGAACAGCGTGCGCGATGCGTTCGTCACGTCGGTCGCGTGCACGCCGCCGTTCACGCCGCCCGTGAGGTTCCACAGCACCCACGTGTCGGTCGTGCCGAACAGCAGGTCGCCGGCCTCTGCGGCCTCGCGCGCGCCGTCGACGTTCTCGAGGATCCAGACGATCTTGGTGCCCGAGAAGTAGGTGGCCAGCGGCAGGCCGACCTTCTGCTTGTAGCGGTCGGTGTCGCCGTCGGCGAGCCGGTCGACGATCTTCTGCGTGCGCGTGTCCTGCCAGACGATGGCGTTGTAGACCGGCTCGCCCGTCGTCTTGTTCCACACCACCGCGGTCTCGCGCTGGTTGGTGATGCCGATGGCCTTGACGTTGTGCCGCGTGACGTTGGCCTTCGAGAGCGCCTGCCCGATGACCTCGCGCGTGTTGTTCCAGATCTCCTTCGGGTCGTGCTCGACCCAGCCGGCCTGCGGGAAGATCTGCTCGTGCTCGAGCTGGCCCGTCGAGACGATGCTGCCCGAGTGGTCGAAGAGGATGGCGCGAGTCGAGGTCGTGCCCTGGTCGATGGCGATGACGTAGTCGTTCACCGGAACTCCTTCGTTCGTGATGGATGTGTTGCGTGCTGAGGGTGCGGACAGACGAGGAGGGAGCCGCACGGACTCCCTCCTCGTCGATCAGGCAGCGATCATCGAGGCGATGAGCACCGGGGCGAGCAGTCCGCCGAGGACGCCGCCGATGATGGGGCCGGCGACAGGGATCCACGAGTAGCTCCAGTCGCTCGAGCCCTTGCCCCTGATCGGCAGCACCGCGTGCGCGATGCGCGGGCCGAGGTCGCGGGCCGGGTTGATGGCGTAGCCCGTGGGGCCACCGAGCGAGGCGCCGATGCCGACGACCAGCAGGGCGACCGGCAGCGCGCCGAGCGAGGCGAGCCCCGCGGGCGAGCCCGCGTCGCTGCCGCCCTGGAACCCGAAGGCGATGACGACGAAGACGAGCACGAAGGTGCCGATGATCTCGGTGGCGAGGTTCCATCCCGTGTGGCGGATGCCCGGGCCCGTCGAGAAGGTGCCGAGCTTCGCGCCCGGGTCCTCCTCGGCGTCGAAGTGCTGCTTGTAGGCGAGCCAGCACAGCACCGCGCCGAGGAAGGCGCCGATCATCTGGCCACCGAGGTAGGCGGGCAGCGCGGCCCAGTTGTAGTCGACGCCGGTCACGAGGTCCTTCGCCATGAGGCCGAAGGTCACCGCCGGGTTGATGTGCGCGCCTGAGTAGATGGAGACGACGACGCCGGCGAAGACGGCGAGGCCCCAGCCGAAGTTGATCATGAGGAAGCCGCCGCCGAAGCCCTTGTTGCCCTTCAGCACGACGTTGGCGACCACGCCGCAGCCGAGCAGAACGAGCATCGCGGTGCCGACCAACTCCGAGAGGAATACCAGACCGACGTTCAGATCCACAGGTCCCTGCTTTCTCGTTTCCGGGCCTCATCGCCCGCACCGCCCGCTCGGGCAGTACGCACACAATAACCATCCTCAGGTTCGCCATGCCGGAACCGGTTGTGATTTCTGTCGGGAGCATCGAGATTCCCGTCGCCGGGGCGTAGCGTGAGGGTGTCTGACCGACCACCGCTGCCGGTGGACCCCGAGGGAGAGGCGCACCCGTGAAGAAGCTCATCAACGACCCGGCCAAGACCGTCGACGAAGGCGTCGCAGGATTCGCGGCCGCCCATGCCGATCTCGTGCGCGTGGTCGTCGACCCGCCGTTCGCCGTCGTCCGGGCCGACGCGCCCGTCGCGGGCAAGGTCGGCCTGGTCTCGGGCGGCGGCTCCGGCCACGAGCCGCTGCACGCCGGCTTCGTCGGATTCGGCATGCTCGACGCCGCCGTGCCGGGCGCCATGTTCACCTCGCCCACGCCCGACCCGATCCTCGAGGCGACCAAGCAGGTCGACGCGGGCGCCGGCGTGCTGCACATCGTGAAGAACTACACGGGCGACGTGCTGAACTTCGAGACCGCGGCCGACCTCGCGCTCGCCGAGGGCATCGAGGTGCAGTCGGTCATCGTCGACGACGACGTCGCCGTCAAGGACTCGCTCTACACCGCCGGCCGCCGCGGCGTCGCGGGCACGATGCTGGTCGAGAAGATCGCCGGCGCGGCCGCCGAGCGCGGCGACACGCTCGACGAGGTCGCCGAGGTGGCGCGCAGGGTCAACAGCCAGGTGCGGTCGATGGGCCTCGCCCTCGCGCCCTGCACGGTGCCGCACGCGGGCGAGCCGAGCTTCGAGCTCGCCGAGGACGAGGTGGAGATCGGCATCGGCATCCACGGCGAGCCCGGCCGCGAGCGCATCGCGCTCGAGCCCGCCGACAGCCTCGTCGACCGTCTCATCGAGCCGATCCTCGAGGACCTCCCGTTCGGCAGCGGCGATCGCGTCGTGCTGCTCGTGAACGGCATGGGCGGCACGCCGCAGTCGGAGCTCTACATCGCCTTCCGGCGCGCGGCGGAGGTGCTCGCCGACCGCGGCATCGAGCTCGCGCGCTCCCTCGTGGGCTCGTACGTGACGAGCCTCGAGATGCAGGGCGTGTCGATCACGCTGCTCAAGGTCGACGACGACCTGCTCGACCTCTACGACGCGCCCGTGCAGACGGCCGCCCTGCGGTGGGGCCGGTGAACGGGCTCGACGGCGCCTGGACGCGTCGCTGGATCGAGGCCGTCGCGGCCGAGGTCGCGGCGCGCAAGTCGGAGCTGACGGCGCTCGACCGTGCGATCGGCGACGGCGACCACGGCGAGAACCTCGATCGCGGCTTCCAGGCCGTGCTCGGCAAGCTCGACTCGCTCGACTCGCAGGCCACGCCCGGCGCCGTGCTGAAGCTCGTCGCCACCACGCTCATCTCCACCGTCGGCGGCGCCGCGGGCCCGCTCTACGGCACCGCGTTCCTCAAGGGGGCGATGGCGGCAGGCGATCGCGATGAGCTCGACGCGGCCGCGCTCGTCGAGGTGCTCACCGCCGCGCGCGACGGCATCGTCGCCCGCGGCAAGGCGGAGCCGAACGACAAGACGATGGTGGATGCGTGGACGCCGGCCGTCGAGGCCGCCTCGGCCGCGGGCGGGGACGTGCGCGCCGTGCTCGAGGCGGCGGCCGCCGCCGCGGCCGAGGGCGCTGCCGCGACCGAGCCGCTCGTGGCCCACAAGGGCCGCGCCTCATACCTGGGGGAGCGCGCCATCGGGCACCGCGATCCCGGCGCCGAGTCGACGGCGCTCGTGCTGCGGGCCGCCGCGGACACGGCATGACGGTCGGCCTCGTCATCGTCTCGCACTCGGCCCGCATCGCCGAGGGCGTCGTCGAGCTCGCCGCGCAGATGGCGCCCTCGGTCGTCATCGCGCCGGCGGGCGGCACCGACGACGGCGGCATCGGCACGAGCTTCGACAAGGTGCAGGTGGCGCTCGCCACCGCCGAGTCCGGCGACGGCGTCGTCGTGCTGTGCGACCTCGGCTCCGCTGTGCTCACCGCCGAGACGGCGCTCGACTTCGCGGGAGAGCCGGAGCGCATCCGCATCGCCGACGCGCCGATCGTCGAGGGTGCGGTAGCGGCTGCCGTGGCCGCCGAGTCCGGCGCGGGCATCGAGCAGGTGCTCGCCGCCGCCCAGGATCAGGCGCCAGCGGCCGAGCCGGCGACGGCCGCGGCGGGCGCGAGTTCGCCGGAGGGCGCCGCAGTGCTCGAGGTCGAGCTCGCCAACGAGCACGGGCTGCACGCACGCCCGGCGGCCGAGCTCGTGCGCACTGCGAGCGGCTTCGACGCCCACGTGACGGTCAACGGCGTCGACGCGAAGAGCATGCTGCGGGTGCTGGCGCTGGGGCTGGATCACGGCGCCACGGCGAGGTTCGAGGCGACCGGGGCGCAGGCGGCCGAGGCGATCGCCGCGATCGAGCGGCTGGCCGGGGAGGGCTTCGGCGAGTAGTCGCTAGTGCACGACGTGCGCGGCGAACTCGTCGGCTGCCGAGCGGGCCACCACGAACGAGCAGATGGGCCGGATCTGCTTGCCCTGCGCGATCGTGCCGCGCAGCGCCTCGTCGACGAGCTGCGAGCCGATGCCGCGGCCGCCGAACGACCTGTCGACCTCGGTGTGCACGAAGGAGCGCACGCCCTCGGCATCGCGGTAGTCGGCGAAGCCGGCGAGGGCGCCGTCGACGCGGGCCTCGTAGCGGCGAGCCTCCGGGTTGTCGGTGATCTCGATCTGCTCGGTCATGCGGCCACCGTACCGCTCGGTGCATGTGCAGGGCCGGGGTGCGGCATGCTTGTCGCATGCAGCTGGACCCGCGTCGCATCCTGATCTTCCGCACGGTCGCGCGCGAGGGCTCCGTCTCCGGCGGGGCTCGCGCGCTCGGCTGGACGCAGCCCGCCGTCAGCCAGCACATCCGCCTCCTCGAGGAGGAGGTCGGGCAGGCGCTGCTGCTGCGCTCGTCGACGGGCGTGACGCTCACCGAGGCGGGGGAGCGGCTGCTGCGTCACGCGGATGCCATCGCGGGCCTGCTGGGCTCCGCCGAGGCCGAGCTGACCTCGCTCGCCGAGGGCGCCGGCAGCGTCACGATCGCGGCGTTCCCGTCAGCGCTCGCCGACTTCGTGCCGCGCGCGATCGCCGCGGCGCGGCTCGCGGTGCCGGAGCTCACCGCCCGCGTGATCGAGCTCGAGCCGCCCGAGGCGATCGAGGCGGTGCTCGCGGGCGATGCGGATGTCGCGGTCGCGTTCGAGTACGAGGAGCTGCACGACGACGTGCAGCTCGCGCGCGTCGAGCTGGGCCCCGACCCCACGCAGATCGTGCTGCCCCACGACCACGAGCTCGCGACGGGCGCGCCCGTGGCGATCGAGGCGCTCGCCGCGGCCGACTGGGTCGGCGGCTGCGAGCGCTGCCGCGCGCACCTCGAGACGCTCGCGAGCGAGGCAGGGTTCGCGCCGAAGATCCAGTTCGAGACCGACGACTTCGTCGCCGCGCAGTCGTTCGTCGCGGCGACCGGCTCGGTCACGCTGCTGCCGGCCATGGCGCTGCGCGTGCTCACGCGCGACGACGTCGTGGTCGCGCCGCTGGCCGACGGCTCGGGCCGCACCGTGTCGCTGCGCTACCGCCACGGGGCCGAGCGCGTGCCCGCCGTGAGCACCGTGCTCGACGCCATGCGCGCGCTGTGGCGCGAGAGCATGGGCTGAGGCGGCGTCACGCCGCCGCGTCGGCGCCCGCGGGCGCGAGGCCGTCCGCCGGCAGCTCGCCGAGCGCGATGCGCGCGAGCGCGCCCGCGTGCGCCTCGCACGAGTCGATGAGCGGCACCGATGCGTCCTCGGCGCCCACGAGCAGCATGATCTCGGTGCAGGCGAGCACGATCGCCTCGGCGCCGTCGGCCACGAGCGCGGCGAAGGCGTCCCGGAAGACAGCGCGCGACGCATCCGTCACCACGCCCTGCGTGAGCTCGTCGAAGATGATGCGGTCGAGCTCGGCCTGAGCGTGCTGCGGCGGCACGACCGCCGCGATGCCGTGGCGCGCCAGCCGGTCGGCGTAGAAGCGCTCCGACATCACCCACTGCGTGCCCACGATGCCGAGCGTGCGAGCGCCCGTGCGACCCGCCGCATCCGCGACCGCGTCGCCGATGTGCACGAGCGGCACACCGACGCCGGCCTCGACCGCCGGCGCCACCTTGTGCATGAGGTTGGTCGCGATCGCGACGCTCGTGGCCCCCGCGCGCTCGAGCGCGGCAGCCTCGCGCGCGAGGATCTCGCCGGCGGCGGCCCAGTCCTCGCGCAGCTGGCAGTCGCGGATCTCGGCGAAGTCGAGGCTCGCGAGCAGCAGGCGGGCCGAGGCGTGACCGCCTCGCGCCGCCGCGACGCGCTCGTTGATCTGGCGGTAGTACTCGATCGTCGAGTGCCAGCTCATGCCGCCGAGGATGCCGATGGGGCCGCTGCTGGGAGTGCCGGTGTCGAGGTGCATGGCAACGATCTCAGCATCCGACAGGCCAGTAGTCCAGCCTGTGTCCCTGATGAATGCTATTCCGTGCGGTAATGCCCCGAGGTCGTGCGGGCGGCGGGCAGCGTGGCGGTCGGCACGGGCGCCGCGAGCGCGAGCCGCTGCCGCAGGCTCACCGCCAGCAGCGCCTGCGCGCCCACGTAGGGCGCGAGCACCGCGATCGCCCGCAGCGGGTCGGGGATGTCGAGCACGAACAGCCCCAGGCCCAGCACCAGATCGCTCACGAGGAAGAGGAGGCCGCCCAGCAGGCCCGGCGTGTCGATCGCGGCGAACGCCGCGACTGCGGCGGCGACGAGGGCGAACAGCAGCACGGGCACCGCGAGCGCTCCGGCGTTCGCGGCGATGATCGCGCCGGCGATGAGCGCGACGACGGTGTAGGCGATCGCGGCGGGGCTCCACGCGAGCGAGCGCTTGCGCGTCGGCCACAGGGCGCCGAGGAACGCGATGTGGCCGAGCAGGAACATGCCCAGCAGCACGATCGTGGCGCCCGAGATGGCGCCGAGGCCGTCGCCGAGCGCGCACAGCAGTGCCGCCGCGACATGCCACCGGCCGACGGGGTGGCGCAGCGCGCCGATGAGGATGAGCGCGATCGCGATGGGCGGCACGAGCGCCCACATGAGCACGGTGCGCACCGCATCCAGCACTCCGGCGTCGCCGACGCCCAGGCCGATGAGCACGGCCGCGAGCAGGTTGACGGCGAGCACGATGGCCGAGACCAGGAAGCCCGTGCGCAGCGCACGGGGCATCGGCGTCGGTGGCATGGCTCCCATCGTGCCACGCGCGCCGCCCGGGCACCGGCGCGCGGGGCACGGCTGTCGGGAGTCGGTGGCAGAGTGGGCGCGTGCACGACAACCCCTTCAGGCCAGGCTTCGGCATCTCGCCGCCCATGCTGGCGGGCCGGGATGCGCTGCTCGACGAGTGGCGCGAGGTGCTCGGCCTGGGTGCGTGGTCGCCCTACCGCGCGGCGCTCGTGACCGGCATGCGCGGCGTCGGCAAGACGGTGCTGCTGAACGCGGTCGAGGACGAGGCGCTCGAGCGCGACTGGACGGTCGTGCACGGCACGCTGCACGCGGGGCTCGTCGACGCGCTCGAGCACGACCGGCTGCCGGCGCTGCTGCAGGCGCAGGATCCTGACGCCCACAGCCGCGAGCTCACGGGCATCAGCGTCTCGCAGCTCGGCGGCGTGAGCACCGACGTCGCGGCCCGCTACGAGCGCGAGCCGCGGCTCGAGAGCATGCTCGGCCGGCTCGTCGAGCGGGCCGAGGCGCGCGGCGCGGGGCTGCTCATCTCGCTCGACGAGGTGGCGGTCGAGTCGCTCGCCGAGCTGCGGCGCATCGCGATCGCCGTGCAGCACCTGCAACGGGAGGACCGCCGCGTCGCGATCGTCGCCGCGGGCGTGCCCGCATCGATCGCGGCGGCGCTCGACGCCGACGGCCTCACCTTCTTCCGCCGCGCGCAGCAGGTGCGGCTCGACACGCTCACGCTCGCCGAGGCGCGCGCTGCCATCGCGGAGCCCGTGCGCAGCCGCGGCCGCACGATCGGCGAGGCGGCGCTCGAGCGCGCGGCCCGTGCGAGCGAGGGCTACCCCTACCTCGTGCAGTCGATCGCCGCGCGCGCGTGGGAGTACGCGCCCTCGATCGAGGAGATCACGACGGATGCGGTGCAGCACGCCGTCGAGGTCGCGCACGCGGCGATGGGGGAGAGCGTGATCGTGCCGGCGCTGCGCGGGCTCTCGGGCCGCGACCGCGACTACCTGCTCGCCATGGCTGAGGATGACGGCCCCGCCTCGACGACCGACGTCGCCGAGCGCATGGGATCGTCGCTCGGCACCGCTGGCAGGCAGCGCGTGCGGCTGCTCGACGGCGGCATCATCGTCGCCCCCGAGCGCGGGCTCGTCGACTTCGCGATCCCGCTCATGCGCGAGCACCTGCGCGCGCACCCGCACGATGCCCAGCTGGGCCTGCCGACCAAGGCGCGCGAGACCTTCCAGGAGTGAGCGCCGGCCGCTGAGCGCACCCACGCCGATGCTTCTCAGGCGACGCGCCCATCCGATACGATCGCTCCGTCAGGCGCCGCGCGGCGACACGCTCGCGGGCCGGTCTCGAGAAAAGGGACCACGCGCACACTCGCGCGCGACACACATGGACCCCATCGACGAGGTTCGTGCCCGTGTCGCAATCGCTGCGATGCCGAGCCTCCCTCTCCTCCGGAGCGCCCCATGTCTGACGCCAACACCACTGTCTCCGCCGCGATCGCCGCCGAGCTCGAGCAGC
>DASSWM010000219.1:0-4752 GCA_035704865.1 Agrococcus sp. | reverse complement strand
AAATCCGGGCACCGTCACCGAGATCGGATCGTCGGTGCGGATCTCGCAGGCGCTGCTCGACGAGGCGGGCCGCCGCGCGCTCGCCCACACGGAGCAGTGCAAGGGCTCTGGCGCGTGCGACTGGCCGTCGAGCGTGACGATCGCGACCGAGGGGCAGCCGTACTCGCGCTCCGAAGGGGTCGCGAACGCCGTCACGGTGCAGGTGATGCTCGTGGCCGCGAGCGGCGAGTTCAACGCGCATGTCGGCGTGCAGGTGCTGCTGATAATCGACGACGACGGCAGCGTGCTCGAGGCCAGCTGCTCGGGCCTGCCGGGCTTCAGCGAGCAGCCGATGCCCTGCGAGGTCTGACGGCGCGGGGCCGGCCTCCGACGCGCGCCGCGCGCTGGCGGAGGTCTGTCGGCCCGGGCCGGTCTCCGACGCGGGCCGCTCGCTGGCGTGACCAGGACGCCGCATCGAGTCGCCTCGTTCGGCTGGGCCTCCGCGGGTCTGCCGCGATCCTTGTGATGCTGTGCGGGAATCCTGCGCGGCCCGCGCGCGCACCCTGCGCCGCGGGGTCCATCATCGTCTCGTGGCTTCGATGCCCGACTTCACCATGCCGCCGGATCCAGTGCTCGCACCCACGGATGCTGCAGTCCGCCCCGCGCTCGACGGGCTCGCCGATCCGCCTGCCGCGGTGCCGCAGCTGCTGCCCATGGTGCCGGCGGCCCGGTCGGTCAGCCGGGCCACGCTGCGACGCGTGATCGTCGCGACCCTGCTGGTGGGTGCGGTGGCGGGGATCGGCGTCAACTCGTTCGCGCGATCGTTCGAGGTCTCCGCTGCTGATGCCGACACCGCGGCACTCGCCGCCGCGGCCGAGGCGTACCTGGCGGCCATCGCCGAGGGCAGGGCGGCCGACGCGAACGCGCTCGTGCCGGCGCACGGGCGCGCTGAGCTGCTGAGCGATGAGGTGCTGGGAGACGCGGACCGCGTCACGGAGGCCGAAGCGCTGGATCCGCATGCCGACGGCGACCGAGGCTGGGTCAGCGTGCGCTACGTGCAGGGCTACGTCGGTGTCGAGCGCACGCTCGAGGCTGTGCGCGACGCATCCGGCTGGCGGCTGACCACATCCCTCGCGGAGGCGGTGCAGCCCGCATGGTGGCTGGTCGACATCGTCGCCATCTCTGGCGAGACGGTCCGCGAAGGTGCGCTGCTGTACCCGGCCAGGTACACGACCGACGCGTTCGACGACGGCGCGGCCACCCTGGCCCCGACCCCCGTGTGGATCGATGGCGACCCCGAGACTCCGACGCAGCTCGAGATCGAAGTCGGCGTCCGACCGGACGTCGCGTCGCAGCTCGGCGAGCTGGCAGCGGCGTTCCTGGAGGCATGCCGCTCGAGCGGCGCGTGCGACATCGGGCCCGGCACCCTGACCCCGAGCATCCATGGGGTCGACGTCGACTTCTTCGACGGCGTCGGCTCGGTCGAGGCGGTGATCGTGGTGATCCGCCAGGACCCGCCCGACACGGTCGCTCCCGTCCATGTCGGGGTGCGCATCGGCGCCCTGAGCGACGGGGGCGAACCGCAGTGCGGATTGCTCGACGGCGGAGACGATCTCACGCCCGCGTGGGGCACCTGCACGCCGTGAGGCGGACCGCCAACTGCGCTCTGGCGCGTCGCGGGCGCGGGCGCGACAATAACGCTGTGTCGACGGCGATGCCGCAGTTCGAGATGCCGCCACAGGCGGAGGATGCGGTTCGGCCCGAAGCGGCCTCGACGTCCGTCCCGGAGCTCGCCGACGACCCCCTCCATACCGGCGCCGACCCCGGCGACCCGCGCACGCCAGCCCCGATGCGGCTCCGCTTCGGGTGGCGGCAGCTGCTGATCGCGAGCCTCGTCGGCGCGCTCGTCGGCGGTGCGTTCCCCGCCGCGCTGCAGTCGCTCGACCGATCGGCCGCCGCGGCTCAGGTCGAGCGCCTGCGCGGCGTCGCGCTTGAGTACCTCACCGCGATAGCGACGGGCAGGGCCGCCGCCGCGACCGAGCTGGTGCCCGTGCACGGCCGCGGGCGCGTCGCCCCCGATCTCGTGCTCGAGTCCGCCGAGCCCATCGTCGACTACAGCGTGCAGCTCGTGCAGGTCGACGGCGCTGTGGGCTCGGCCGACGTGCGCTACCGGGTGGGCGGCATCGAGATCTTCCGCACGCTCGAGGCCGAGCAGGTCGACGGGGAGTGGCGCCTCGAGACGACCCTCGCCGAGGTGGCCGATGTCACCTTCAGCGACCCGATCGGGCGCGTGCAGGTCGCGGGCGTGCCGCTCGACGGCTCGACGCCCGTGCTGCTCTACCCCGGCAGCTACACGATCGACGCGATCTCCGGCCCCTTCTTCCTCTCCGGCGGCGACGAGTTCGTCGTCGACGGCGACCAGCGCACCCCGACGGTGCCGTACGTGACCGCGGGTGTCGTGCCGCGCATCCGCGACTACGCCACCGAGCTCGCGCTCGACACGGTCGCCGACTGCCAGATGCGCTCGCGGTGCCCGGTCGCCTACGGGCTGCGGCTGCTGCCGGTGGGGGAGCCCTACCCGGTCGACATGGATGCCGCGGCGGGCGCCATCGACCTGTCGGTGCCGATCATGGCGCTCGACGGCGCCGACACGCAGTGGTTCGACGTGCGCGTGCGCGCCGTGCTCGACGAGGACGGCGTGCCCGCCGAGTGGCTCTGCGGCCAGCCCGGCGCCGCCGCCGACGACCTCCACGCCTGCGGCCTGTGAGCGGCCGCGCGCAACCGTTCGGCAACGATGCGGCTGCATCCATGCGCGGCGGGGCGCATCCGGGCCAAGATGAGCGGGTGTCGACGTCGATGCCCGAGTTCGAGATGCCCGCAGCGGTCGAGGCGCCACCGCGCCCCGAGCGGCCCGCGCCCGCATCGTCGTCGGTGCGGCCGGCGCACACGGCCGAGCCCGACGCATCCGGCGTCCTCGAGGCACCCCGCAGATCAGGCCCCGGCTGGCGGCACGTGCTGGTCGCCGGGCTCGTCGGCGCCATCATCGGCGCCGCCATCCCCGGCGGCGTGCAGATGGTCGAGCGGGCGGCGGCCGACGCGCAGGTCGAGAGCCTGCGCACCGTCGCGCTCGAGTACCTCACCGCGATCGCGGACGGCCGCGCCGACGAAGCGACCGCCATGGTGCCGCTGCCGCGCAATGCCGAGCAAGCCCCGGATGCGGTGCTGCAGTCGGCGGACCGCATCGAGGACGTCGAGGTGCGGCTCGTGCACATCGACGGCGACATCGGCTCGGTGGAGGTGCGCTACACCGCGCAGCACGACGACATCGCGCGCACGCTCGAGGCGGAGCGCGTCGGCGGCGAGTGGCGGCTGACGACCACGCTCGCCGAGCCGCTCTTCGTCTCCACGTACGACGCCGGCACGGAGGTGCGGATCGCGGGCGTCGCGCTGAGCACCGGCCGAGGCGTGCACCTCTACCCCGGCGGATACTCGCTCGACGAGGACGACGGGCCGCTGCTGAGCACGCGCAGCATGCCGTTCGTCATCGACGGCGATCCGGCCACGCGCCCCGAGGCCTACGCCGAGAGCGTGCTGCTGCCCGAGGCCGAACGGCGGGCCGGCGAGCACGCGCGAGCGGTCGTGCGCGAGTGCCAGGCGCAGCCGGGGTGCATCGTGCCGCTCGAGGCGGAGCTGGCCGATCAGGGCACCTACGTGTACGGCTCCAGCGACGGCGCGATCGACGTGAGCGTGCAGCTCATGGCGGGCGATGACCTCAACGGCCGGTGGTTCGAGGTGCGCGTGCGGATCGTGACCGACGAGGCCGGCGCGCCCGAGCAGTGGCTGTGCGCCGAGATGGACGACTACTCGATCCCGACCGAGCCGTGCCCCGCGCTGTGACCGCGCGCGACCGCCGCGGAGGGCGGCTGCGGCCGTGCGCGCGCGCCCGCCTGCGACCCGCCGCGCTCGCTAGGCTGGCCCGGTGACCATCTCGCCCCTGTTCGACCCCGCCGAGTGGGCCGAGGCGGAGCCCGGCTACGACGACATCACCGTGCACCGCTCGCGGGACGGCCGCATCGCCCGCATCGCGTTCGACCGGCCCGAGGTGCGCAACGCGTTCCGCCCCCACACGGTCGACGAGCTCTACCGCGCGCTCGACGCCGCGCGGCAGGACAGCCGCATCGGCGTCGTGCTGCTCACGGGCAACGGCCCGAGCGAGAAGGACGGCGGCTGGGCGTTCTGCTCCGGCGGCGACCAGCGCATCCGCGGCCGCGACGGCTACCGGTACGCCGAGGGGGAGACGGCCGGCACGATCGACCCGGCGCGCTCCGGCCGCCTGCACATCCTCGAGGTGCAGCGCCTCATCCGCTTCATGCCCAAGGTCGTCATCGCGGTCGTGCCCGGCTGGGCGGCCGGCGGCGGGCACTCGCTGCACGTCGTCTGCGACCTCACGATCGCGAGCCGCGAGCACGCGCGCTTCAAGCAGACGGATGCGGATGTCGGCTCGTTCGACGCCGGCTACGGCAGTGCGTACATGGCGAGGCAGACGGGGCAGAAGTTCGCGCGCGAGGTGTTCTTCCTCGCCCGCGAGTACGACGCGGACCGGGCCCTCGCGGCCGGCGCGGTCAACGCATCCGTGCCCCATGCGGAGCTCGAGTCGACCGCCGTCGACTGGGCGCGCGAGATCCTCACGAAGAGCCCGACCGCGATCCGCATGCTGAAGTTCGCGTTCAACGCGGTCGACGACGGGCTCGTGGGGCAGCAGCTCTTCGCGGG
>DASSWM010000218.1:0-68797 GCA_035704865.1 Agrococcus sp. | reverse complement strand
GCGAGCTCGCCGAGCGGCTCGCGCCCGCGCTCGCCGAGGCCGCGGCGTGGCAGGGGCTCGATCGCGTCGAGGTCGCGGGGCCGGGCACGTGGGCGCGGGAGGTGGCGCAGGCTGTGGCGCAAGCGGAGGCGCAGGCGGTGGCGCAGGCGGTGGCGCAGGCGGTGTGAGCCGCCACCGCGATCAGAACTGGATGCGGGGCGGCTCGGCGACGGCGCCGGAGTGGTCGATCTCGAAGAACTCGCGCGGTGCCGCGACCGACTTCGCCCACAGCGAGGTCGGGAAGCGGCGGGCCTTGGCGTTCAGCTCGCGCGCGCTCGTGTTGTAGTCGCGGCGGCGCGCCTGCGCCTCGTCGTCGAGCGCCGCGAGCGATGCCCTGGCCTCGGCCGCCTCCGAGCCGGCCGGCTGGGATGCCGCGGCCTGCACGAGCGGCCGCAGCACGCGCTGCGCCTCCGCCTCGGCCTCGGCCTTCGCGGAGGGGAACACGGCCTGCTCGACGGCGGTGAACGCATCCGCCGCCTGCGTGCGCTGCTGCTCGTTGGCGGAGGCCAGCAGGGGCGCAGCGATGCCCCGGCGGCGCTCGAGGGTCTCGGCGAGCGACGCCCAGCGCGCGTCGACGGTCGCGCCGAGCCGGCGCATCGACGAGAGCGACACGAGCGTGACCGCGAATCCGATGATGCCGAGGACGACGAGGGCGCCGACGACGATCCAGACGATGAGCAGCGGGTCCATCATGGCTTCCACTGTAGGCGGCTCGGCCGGCTGCTCACGCGCCCAGCACGCTGCGCGTCCATGCGCTCGCGAACGTGCGGTGCGGATCGAGCTCGTCGCGCACCGCGAGGAAGCCGCCGAAGCCCGGGAACCGCTCGGCGAGCTGCGGTGCGCGCAGCGAGTGCAGCTTGCCCCAGTGCGGGCGGCCGTCGTGGTCGAGCAGGATCGGCTCGACGATGTCGAGCAGCGGCCGCGGATCCTCCCGCCACCAGCGGTGCGCGGCGATGTAGGCGGTGTCGCGGCCGTGCGCGGTCGAGAGCAGCGCGTCGTCGGCGCCGATCGCGCGGATCTCGAACGGGAACGTCGGCACGAGGCCCTCGCGGCGCAGCGCCCGGTCGATCTCGCGCAGCGCGGCGGGCATGGCGTCGAGCGGGATGCCGTACTCGAGCTCGCGGAAGCGCACGCGGCGCTCGGCGACGAACACCTGGTGGCTCGGCTCCACGAAGCGGCCGCGCGCCATGCCGCGTGCCGAGATCTCGTTGATCGCGCGCGAGGAGGCGGGCGCGAGCGCGCCGAGCGTGAGCAGCGCGCGGTGGCCGAGGTCGGTGAGCAGCCGCTCGTCGACGAAGCGGCCGATGGCCGAGCGCGGCGCGAGCGGGCCGGCCACGCGCGTGTTCGACTTGGCGACCGCGAGGCGGGTGGCTGCGAACCAGTAGAACTCGAAGTGGTCGGTGTGGCGCACGAGCCCGAGCCAGTCGTCGAGCACGGCGTCGAGCTCGACGGCGGTCTCGATCGCCTCGAGCGCGAACGCCGGCACGCACTGCAGCGTGACGTCGACGAGCACGCCGAGCGCGCCGAGGCCGAGCCGGACGGCGGGCAGCAGCTCTGGCCGCTGCGTCTCGCTCACCCGCAGCACGCGGCCCTCGCCCGTCACGAGGGTCGCGGCGACGACGGATGCGCCGATCGACTGGTGCAGGATGCCGGTGCCGTGGGTGCCGGTGGAGATGGCGCCCGCGATCGTCTGCCGGTCGATGTCGCCGAGCGCGTCGAGCGCGAGGCCGCGGTCGGCGAGCAGCGCCGCGAGCTCGCGGATGGTGGTGCCGGCGAGCACCGTCACGCGGCGCAGCGCCGGGTCGAGGTCGACGAGCCCCGTGAGCGCGTCGACCGTGAGGTGCGCGTCGTCGGGCCGCGCGGCCGCGGAGAACGAGTGGCCGCTGCCCACCGGGCGGAGCGTGCCGCCGCGCTCGCGCACCTGCTCGACGGCGCGGCGGACGCCGTCCACCGTGGTGGGCGCGTGCACCGCGCTCGGCTCAGCGCGGTGCGATCGCGCCCAGTTCGTCCATGTCACAGCAGCTTCCTCCCCTCCCCACGGTACGTGGGGAGGGTGGTGACGACCTGATCGCCGGCGACGAGGTGCAGCGTGTCGGTGCGCTCGCACAGCTCGCCCGCCTTCGCGTGCCGCAGCCAGACGCGGTCCCCGAGGCGCAGCCGGTCGGCGGCGGCGCCCAGCACGGGCGTCTGCACCTCGCCGGGGCCCTCCGCGGTGTCGATGCGCAGGCCTTCCGGCCAGGCGACGACCGGGTCGCGGTCCACGCTGCGCGGGCCCGACGAGACCCAGCCGCCGCCGAGCGCCGTCGCCATGCCGGGCCCGGGGCGGCGCACGACCGGCAGCGCGAACGCGAGCGCGGGCGCGGGCCGGAAGCTGCGGTAGCCGTCGAACAGGTGCGGCCCGAAGAGGCCGCTGCCGGCGCCGATCTCGGTGACGGCGGCATCCGCGGCGGTCACGTCGATCGAGCCGGTGCCGCCGCCGTTGACGAACTCGAGCGGCGTGAGCTCGCGCACGGCGGCCACGGCTGCGGCGCGGCGGTCGAGCAGCTCGGACGCCGACATGCGCTGCATCGCGCGGATGATGAACGCGGGCGATCCGCCGCGGCGCCGGCGGTCCTGCACGCCGGCGATCTGCGCCTCGTACGACATGATCCCGACCAGGCGGAAGCCGTCGCGGTCGACGATCGTGCGCGCGAGCGCGCGCAGCTGCTGGGGCGTGCGCAGCGGCGAGCGCAGCACGCCGGCGCGCATGCGGCCGACCTCGAGCGCCGAGTCGAGCTCGAGCGCCACGCGCAGCTCGGGATGGCCGGGGATCACGGCGTCGATGAGGTCGAGCTGCTCGGCGCTGTCGATCATGATCGTCACCCGCTCGAGCGCGCGCTCGTCCCCGGCGAGCGCGCGCAGCGCTGCCCGATCGGCCGTCGGGTAGCCCAGCAGCACGTCGTCGACCGTCGCAGAGAGCCACAGCGCCTCCGGCAGGGTCGCCGCGAGCACGCCGTGCCAGCCGGGCGTCTGCAGCACGGCCTCGATGACCGGCCGGCAGCGCACCGACTTCGTCGCGAGCCGCAGGGTCGTGCCGGCGGCGCGCGCCACCATGTCGCGCGCGTTGTGGGCGAGCGCGTCGAGCGAGAGCGCCGCGAACGGCCCGTCGACGGCGGCCGTCGCGGCATCCATCCGCTGCCAGTGGCCCTCGGTCGACCACGGCTGCCCCGTCTCGAGCCGCGGCATCATCGCCGGCCTCCCGTCACGGCGCCCGCCAGCATGGGCGCGGTGGCATCGACGAAGCGGCGGGACGCCTCGGCGTCGCCCGTGCGCAGCATGCAGTAGGTGAGGCCGTCGGTGACGTGCAGCACGAGCTGCGAGAGCTCGTCGAGCGGCGCGGCTGGCTCGACGCCGAGCTGCGCGCAGAGCGACTCGATGAGCTGCGAGACGATCCCGACGTAGCGGGCCTGCACGGCGGCCGGCAGGTGCGCGAGCGACGGCGTGCGCTTGCAGTGCGCCATGATCTCCATGATCGCGAGCTCGTAGTCGGGGTGCTCGGCGAACCGGTCGATCCAGTCGTGCAGCACCGCGCGCACGGCCTCCGCTGGCGGCGTGCCGGGCACGAGCGCGAGCTGCTGGCGCTCGACGCTCGGCAGCGTCACGTAGGCGTACGCCTCGCCGATCATCTCGTCGCGCGAGTCGAACACGTAGTGGAAGGTCGCGAGCGGCACGCCCGCCTCGGCGACGATCGCGCGCACCGTCGCGCCGTGCATCCCCTCGCGCGCGATGACCCGCAGGCCCGCCTCGACGAGCTCGGTGCGCCGCTGGCTGGCGGGCTTCCTCGCCACTGGCCCTCCCTCGTCGCGCGATGTGGACGCTTGTCCACGTTCGAGCATACGACAGCGCCGCGCCCCGATCGAGGGGCGCGGCGCTGTCGGTGACTGCTAGCTCAGGCGTCGACCTTGGGCTTCGGCCGCGAGGCGAAGGTCTCGAAGGCCGCGCGCGGCTGCTCCCGGTCGGAGAGCTCGACGAAGTCGCGGCCGAGCAGGAAGCCGCCGATCCAGTCGCCGAACACGCGCCACTTGCGCTCCCACATCGGCATCGCGAGGCCGTGGTAGCCGCGGTGCGCGAGCCAGGCGAGCGGGCCCTTGATGGCGAGCTTGCCCTTCTGGAACACGCCGTTCCACAGGCCCAGGCCCGCGACGGCGCCCTGGTTGTCGTGGATGTACTCGCGCGGCGCCTCGTCGCGCAGCACGGCGACGATGTTCTTGGCGAGCAGCTTCGCCTGCCGCACGGCGTGCTGCGCGTTGGGGACGCAGAACCCGCCGGGGCCGGGGGTCTTGGACTTGTCGGGCACCGCCGACACGTCTCCTGCGGTCCACGCATCCGGCACCACCTCGCCGTCGCGCGCGACCTGCAGGGTCGCGAGCGCCGTGATGCGACCGCGGTCGTCGAGCGGCAGGTCGGTCGCGCGCACGACCGGGTTCGCCATGACGCCGGCGGTCCAGATGATGAGGTCGGACGCGAAGCGGTCGCCCGTGGAGAGCTCGCACACGCCGTCGAGCGCGCTCTGCAGCTGCGTCTCGAGGTGCACGTCCACGCCGCGCTTGCGCAGGTCGTCGACGACCCACAGCGCCGTCTGCTCGCTCACCTCGGGCATGATGCGGCCCATCGCCTCGACGAGGTGGAACGAGACGTCCTCGAACGCGATCTCGCGGAAGCGCGAGAGCAGGTAGGTGGCGAGGTCGCGCAGCTCGGCGATCGTCTCGATGCCGGCGAAGCCGCCGCCGACGACCGTGACGGTCAGCAGGCGGTCGCGCTCGGGGCCCTCGGGCAGCGCCGCGGCCTTCGCGAAGTTCGAGATGAGGCGGTCGCGCACGGCGGCGGCCTCCTCGATCGTCTTCATGCCGATCGCCTCGTCGGCGACGCCCGGGATCGGGAAGGTGCGCGAGACGGAGCCCGCGGTCATCACGAGCACGTCGTAGTCGAGCGCCGACTCCTCGCCCAGCTCGGGCTTGATCGTCGCGACCTTCGACGCGTGGTCGATGTTCGTGACCTTCGCCTGGACGACGCGCGTGCGGCTCAGGTGGCGGCGCAGCGGCACGACGATGTGGCGGGGCTCGATCGAGCCGGCCGCGACCTCCGGCAGGAAGGGGAGGTAGGTCATGTAGGGCAGCGGATCGACGATGGTGATCTCCGCCTCGGAGTCGCCCAGCTGTCGCTCGAGCCCCCGCGCGGTGTACAGGCCGGCGTAGCCGCCCCCGACGATCAGGATCTTGTTCACAGACGCACTTCTTCCCAGCTATCAGATGAGGATGTGCGTCCAGTCTAACGCGGCCCTGGATGCCCCGGACGCGGCCTACGGCGTCGCGATCCCAGCCTGCCCGCGGGCATCGGGCGCGCACGCGCAGACCGTCGGCGACCACTCGCCGAGCTCGAGCGTCAGGTCGCCGATGGGGTTGACGCCCTCCCCCGCCGCGAGCGCGTGCGCGAGCACGGCGTGCAGGCACTTGACGCGCGTCGGCATGCCGCCCGCGCTGATGCCGGCGATCTCCTCGACGTGCCCGTGCGCCTCGCGGTCCGCGAGGTACGCCGCATGGGCCGCGGCATACGCATCCGCCATCTCCGGCTCCTCGAGCCGCAGCTGCAGCTCGGCCATCGTGCCGTCGGCCTCGAGGCGCGAGGCGGATGCGGTGGCCGCGGGATGGGTGAGGTAGTAGAAGGTCGGGAAGGGGGTGCCGTCGGGCAGCCGGGGGCTCGTGACGACCACGGTCGGCGCGCCGCACGCGCAGCGCGCGCCGACGCCCAGCACGCCCCGCATCGTGCGGCCCAGCTGCAGCGCCATGATCTCGAGGTCGCGCTCGGTCGCGGCGTCGATCACTGCGGCTCCGGCACGGGGGCGAGCGACGTGGGCGCCTGCGTCGTCAGGCCGGCGAGCAGGAACGAGCCCGCGGCCGCGGACGCCCAGTCGCTCGCGGGCGCCTCGAGCGTCGCGGAGGGCACGTCGGCCGAGGCCGTCTCGAGCGCCGAGCGGTCGTCGAGCACGACGAAGCTCGTCTCGCCCGGGTAGACGAAGAAGAGCCGGTCGCGCGCCTGCGCCTCGATGTAGGCGGGGTCGTCCCAGCGGGCGGCCTCGGCGGAGAGCGCCTCGACGTTGGCCTCCTGCGCGGCCACCTGCGCCTCGAGCGCAGCGATGTCGCGGCGCTGCTCGAGCAGCAGCCCGACGGTCGGCGCGAGCACGACGAAGCCCGCCGCCACGAGGCCGACGACCACGAGCAGCAGCCACGACACGCGCAGCTGCCCGAGGGCGACGTCAGACGAGGAGGGCACCCGCCGAGAATACCGGCGAGTGCCCTCCTGTCGCGGCCGAACCGCCTGCGCGCTGCGGAACCCGCGCGCGTCAGGCCTCGAAGCGCGGGTAGGCGGCGGCGCCGGCGTACTCGGCGGCGTCGCCGAGGTCCTCCTCGATGCGCAGCAGCTGGTTGTACTTCGCGACGCGCTCGCTGCGGGCGGGGGCGCCGGTCTTGATCTGGCCGCAGTTCACGGCGACCGCGATGTCGGCGATCGTGGTGTCCTCGGTCTCGCCCGAGCGGTGCGAGATGACGGAGCCGTAGCCGGCCTGCGTCGCGACGCGGATCGCGTCGAACGTCTCCGAGAGCGTGCCGATCTGGTTGACCTTGACGAGCAGCGCGTTGGCCGCGCCGCGCTCGATGCCGTCCGCGAGGCGCTCGGGGTTGGTGACGAACAGGTCGTCGCCGACGAGCTGCACGCGGTCGTCGAGGCGCTCGGTGATCGAGGCCCAGCCGTCCCAGTCCTCCTCGTCCATCGGGTCCTCGACCGTCACGAGCGGGTACGCGTCGACGAGCTCGGTGAAGTAGTCGGCCATGTCGGCGCTCGAGCGGTCCTGGCCCTCGAATCGGTAGACGCCGTTCTCGAAGAACTCGCTCGCGGCGACGTCGAGGCCGAGCGCGATGTCGGTGCCGGGCGTGAAGCCGGCCTTCTCGATCGCCTGCACGAGCAGGTCGAGCGCCGTGCGGTTGCTGGGCAGGTCGGGCGCGAAGCCGCCCTCGTCGCCCAGGCCCGTCGCGAGGCCCTGCTCCTTGAGGATCGACTTGAGCACGTGGTACGTCTCGGTGCCCCAGCGCAGCCCCTCGCGGAACGACTCCGCGCCGATCGGCAGGATCATGAACTCCTGGATGTCGACGCCCGTGTCGGCGTGCGCGCCGCCGTTGATGACGTTCATCATCGGCACGGGCAGCAGGAACGCGTTCGGTCCGCCGAGGTAGCGGAACAGCGGCAGGCGCGACGAGTCGGCCGCCGCCTTCGCGACCGCGAGCGAGACGCCGAGGATGGCGTTGGCGCCGAGGTTCTTCTTGTTGTCGCTGCCGTCGAGCTCGATGAGCGCGGCGTCGATCACGCGCTGGTCGTCGGCGACCATGCCCTCGATCGCCTCGGCGATCTCCTCGTTGACGGCGTCGACGGCCTGCGACACGCCCTTGCCGAGGTAGCGGGCACTGTCGCCGTCGCGCAGCTCGTAGGCCTCGAAGGCGCCGGTCGAGGCGCCGGAGGGGACGGCGGCGCGGCCCACCGAGCCGTCCGAGAGCAGCACCTCGACCTCGACGGTCGGGTTGCCGCGGGAGTCGAGGATCTCGCGCGCCTGCAGGGTGTCGATGAGTGCCACGGGTGCTCCTTGGGTCGCATGGGATGGCCGTGACCGAGCCTAGCCCTCAGCGCATCCGCACGCGCCGACCGGTCGCGGCGGTCAGGCGATGGGCTTGAGCTCGAGCGAGGCCGCGGTGTCGCCGGGGCGGACGAACGCGAAGTGCGTGGCTCCGGATGCGGCGAGCTGCTCGAGCAGGCCCGTCACGTTCTTCGTGCGGCGCTGCATCCGCACCGTCTGCCCGGCCGCCACCAGCTCGCGCTTGACGGCCAGCGCATCCGCCGGGTCCACCGCCTTGTCGAGCAGCAGCGCCACCGTCTCGCCGCCCGCCTCGGCCGGCAGCTCGACGAGGTCGACGAGCCGCTCGAAGCCGAGCGAGATGCCGACCGCGGGCATCTCCTGGCCGAGGAAGCGGCCGATCATGCCGTCGTAGCGGCCGCCGCCGCCGATCGAGAAGGGCAGCTCGGGGTGGGCGATCTCGAAGATGGGGCCGGTGTAGTAGCCCATGCCGCGCACGAGCGTGGGGTCGAACTCGAGCCGGATGCCGACGCTCGCGGCGAGCAGCTCGCGCACGGGCTCGAGCACGGCGGCGTCGAAGCCCTCGAGCGGGATCGCAGCGGGCGTCGCATCGACGAGCCCGCTGATGCCGTCGAGCGTCGCGAGCAGCCGCGCGCCGTCGACGCCGCGGCCGCCGAGCTCCTCGGCGACGCCCTCGCGGCCGATCTTGTCGAGCTTGTCGACCGTGATGAGCGCGGCCTCGTGCTGCTCCGCCGGGACGCCCGCGTGCTCGAGCGCGGCGAAGAGGATGCGCCGGTCGTTGATGCGGATGAACGCGTCGGGGATGCCGAGCCGGGTGAGCGCATCCCCCGTCGCCGCGAGCAGCTCGAGCTCCGCGCCGATGCCGGCGTCGCCGGCGATGTCGATGTCGCACTGCATGAACTGCCGGTAGCGGCCGCGCTGCGGGCGCTCGGCGCGCCACACGGGCGCGATCTGGATCGCGCGGAAGACCGGCGGCAGCGACGCGCGGTGCGTGGCGATGAAGCGCGCGAGCGGCACCGTGAGGTCGAACCGCAGGCCGAGGTCGGCGAGCTCGAGCGGCGCCTCGGCCGCCTGCAGGTCGTCGACCGTGAGGCCGCGGCGCATGACGGCGAAGGCGAGCTTCTCGTTGTCGCCGCCGAGGCCCGCGTGCAGGCGCGCGGCGTCCTCCATGACCGGCGTCTCGATCTCCTCGAAGCCGTGGTGCTCGTACGCGCCCCTGATGATGCGGAGCACGCGCTCCCGAGCGCGCTTGTCGACCGGCAGGAAGTCGCGCATGCCGCGCGGCGGGTGCACCTGGGTTGCCATGCCGCCCATTCTCCCGCACGCCGCGAGCGCGCCGTGCGCGCGGGGGCCCGTGGACGCATCCGCCTGGCACGATGGGCGTCGTGCGACGACCCTGGCCCTTCCACGACCGAGCGACGCCCGTGGTCGCCTGGCGCATCGTCATCGTGCTCATGGCGGTGCTCGCCGAGGCGTGGAACATCAAGAACATGCTCGCCTCGGGCGAGCGGGCGAGCGAGCACTTCGCCTACTTCACCGTGCAGGCGAACATCCTCGTGATCGTCGTGATGGTGTGGATGCTGTGGGTACCGCAGGCGCGCAGGCCCGCCTGGTTCGACCACGTGCGCGGCGCGATCACCGCCTACATCGTGCTCACGGGGCTCGTCTACGCCGTGCTGCTGGCGGAGCCAGACGAGGTGTGGTCGTGGTCGATCGAGTACACGAACGCCGCCCAGCACCGCATCATCCCGTGGCTCGTGGCGCTCGACTGGCTGCTGGTGCCGACGGCGCGGCGCATCCGCTTCGCGCGCGGAGCGTGGTGGATGCTCTACCCGCTCGCGTTCCTCGTCTTCTCGTGGCTGCGCGGCGGGCTCGTCGACGGCTGGTTCCCGTACCCGTTCCTCGACCCGGGCGAGCACGGCGGCTGGGCGGGGCTCGTGTGGCCCACCGGCCAGGTGCTCATCGCGTTCCTGATCGGGATCTTCGTCGTCGCCGGCGTCGGCAGGCTGCGCCATCGCGAGTCGGGCGGCGCCGCGGCGACCCGGTAGCCCGGTCGGCACGACGCACGCCCGCTCGCCGGCTCCAGCGGGTCACGCGGCGAACCGGCCCGCAAGCCCGCCGGATCGCTCCGGCGGGCTTGCGTCGTGCTGGAGGTGGGTCAGCTCTCGCGGCGGCGGAAGACCGCGATCGCGGCGAGCACCGCCGACGCGACGGCGATGACGAGCGCCGTGATCGCGAGCGGCATGGCCATCGACGACGACGGCGCCGCCTGCCCGACCGCTGCCTCGGCGCCCTGCTCGGCGCCCGCTCCGGCTGCGGCCTCGCCCTCCGCGTCAGCGTCGTGCCCGGCGGCCGCGCCCGCGTCCGCCTCGTCGGCCCCGGCCTCGGCGCCGTGACCGTGCGCATCCGCGGTCTCGCCGATCGTGATGGTCGGCGCGGGCGTCTCCGACTCGGGGTCCTCGTCGCCCCACAGCGTCTCGCCCGTCTCGCACGCCTGCAGCGTCGGGAAGGCGAGCACGGTGCCGTCGGCGGCGCCCTCGGGCAGCGTCACCTCGAGCTCGAGCGTCTCGCGCACGCCGTCGGGCATCGGCTCGTCGGCGGTGAAGACGACGGTGCGGGCGCCGTCGACGGCCTCGGCGGCGACATCCCAGCCGGGGTTCGCGATGAGCGCGACGGAGGAGATCTCGTCGGGCACCGCGACCTCGACGGCAGTCGTGGGCGAGCCGTCGCAGCCGTGGCTGAACGTGAAGTCGAGCTGCGCCGTGGCGCCGGGCTCGGTGCTCGACGGGGTGACGTGCACGTGGGCGCTCGCCGCGACGGGCGCGACGAGCACGAAGGCCGCGACGGCGAGGCCGGTGGCGGTGCCGGCGAGCGCGCGGCGAGTGCGGGTGGGGGTGGACGTGTGCATGAAGGCTCCTGCGTGCTGATGCGCGGCGCGTGGGCGCTGCGCGGTCGTGTGAGCGGCGGGCCGCGGTGAGCGGTCGCCGAAGGGGTTCGTACGCGAAGCGCGCACGGATGGGATCACACGACGGCGAGCGGCGGGCCGCGCCGCTGCAGGGCGCTGCGGAGCACGTCGAGCGCCGCGCGGCGAGCGGGGCTGACGGCGGTGACGGATGCCTTGGCGGGCTCGGTCGCGGGCGTCCAGGAGAGCACGGCGGCGGCCAGGCGCGGCGACATCGCGGCGAGCATGGCCGCGACGGCGCGCGGCGCGAGCCGCAGCAGCGCGAGCGTGAGGAGCCCGGCGAGCACGTGGGCGAGCGGCATGCTCGCGTGCTCGTGCACGATCGCGGCGGACTGCAGTGCGGCGCCGGCGTCGTGCGCGTGCGCCGCATGCGGCGAGGCGACGGTGTGCGCGTGCGTCGCGCGGGCGGCGCTCTCGGGCAGCGAGTACAGCACGTGCTGCAGCAGCTGCGCGACGGCGACCGCCGCGACCTCGCGGATCATGCGGCCGCGAGCGCCGCGGCCCGATCCCAGCACCGGCGCGAGCACGAGCAGCGTGGCGACGAACGCGGTCGCCAGCAGCAGCGCATCGGGCGCGGCGCCGCCGCCGAGCGAGTGCGCGCACCCGGTGATGACGGTCGTGGCGGCGGCGACGACGAGCGCGGCGGCGAGCGCTCGGCGCCGGCGCTCGAGCCGCACGTCGATCGTCGTCGCGGTGGGGATCACGGTGCTGAGGGCTCCGCGCTCGCAGGCGCGCCGGCGCGGGCCGCCTCGCGCTCCCGCAACTCCCGCTCGAGCTCGCGCGTGGCGGCGCGCAGGGATCGCTCGGCATCCAGGCCGCGGCTCGTCGCGTCGCGGACGAGGGCGAGCAGCGCGCGACCGAGCTCCTCCTCGGTGCCGGGCATCGACGCATCCGCCACCGATGCATCCGCCGGCGGCTGCAGGCCGGCCCGCTGCGCGCGGCGCAGCAGCTTCTCGGCGCGCGCGAGCGCCGGCAGGCTCGCCGGCACGCCGTCGAGCGCGCTCTCGCGCTCGGGCTTCTCGGCGCGCTTGATGGCGTCCCAGTTGGCGACGACCTCGGCGACGCCCTCGACCTCCCTGTCGGCGAACACGTGCGGGTGACGGCGGCGCAGCTTCTCGGCCAGCGTGCGCGCGACGTCCTCGATGTCGAAGCGGCCCTCGGCGCGGGCGATGTCGGCGTGGAAGACGACCTGCAGCAGCACGTCGCCGAGCTCCTCGCGCAGGTGCGCGTCGTCGCCCGGTGCACCGGCCATCGCCTCGATCGCCTCGGCGAGCTCGTGCGCCTCCTCGATCGCGTAGGGCACGAGCGACGCGTGCGTCTGCTCGGCATCCCACGGGCAGCCGCCGGGGCCGCGCAGCCGCGCCATCACCTCGACGAGCTCCTCGAGCGCGCTCATGCTGCGGGCGCCTCCCCCTCGGCCGGCTTCGGCGGCGGGAAGATCGCGGTCAGCAGCGCGTCGACCCACGCGATGAGCTCCGCATCGGGCAGCGGCTCGGCCTGCGTGCCGGCGAGCCTGCCGCCGCCGGCGGTCGGGATGGGCACGACGACGGTCTTCGCGCCCTGGTTGAGCTTCGCCTCCGGGTACATGCGGCGCAGGCGCAGCTGCACCGAGTCGGCGAGCTCCGCCGGGCCGACGCGCAGGTTGGGGCCGACCGTGATGACCTCCGACAGCTTCGCCGCCTGCGCCTTGCGCCGCAGCCGCGCGATCGCGATGAGCGCCGCGACCTGCGCGGGCGGGTCGCCGTAGCGGTCGCGCAGCTCGTCGGCGACCTGGTCGATCGCGGCGTCGTCGCGCGAGGACGCCGCCGCCGAGAGCTTCTGGTACGCCTCCAGCCGCAGCCGCTCGGAGTCGACGTAGTCCTCCGGGATCACCGCGTCGACGGGCAGCTCGAGGCGCAGCTCGCGCGGCCCCTCGTCCTCCTCGCCGCGGAAGACCGCGACGGCCTCCCCCACCATCCGCAGGTAGAGGTCGAAGCCGACGCCCGCGATGTGACCCGATTGCTCGCCGCCGAGCAGGTTGCCCGCGCCGCGGATCTCGAGGTCCTTGAGCGCCACCTGCATGCCGGCGCCGAGCTCGTTGTGCACCGCGATCGTCTCGAGCCGGTCGTGCGCGGTCTCCGAGAGCGGCTTGTCGCCGTCGTAGAGGAAGTAGGCGTAGGCGCGCTCGCGGCCGCGCCCGACGCGCCCGCGCAGCTGGTGCAGCTGGCTGAGGCCGTAGCGCTCGGCGTGGTCGACGATGAGCGTGTTGGCGTTGGGGATGTCGAGGCCCGTCTCGACGATCGTCGTGGAGACCAGCACGTCGTACTGCTTCTCCCAGAAGTCGACGATGACGCGCTCGAGCGCCGTCTCCGGCATCTTGCCGTGCGCGACGCCGATGCGCGCCTCGGGCACGAGCTCGGCGAGCTGCGCGGCGACGCGGTTGATCGACGAGACGCGGTTGTGCACGAAGAAGATCTGGCCCTCGCGCAGCAGCTCGCGGCGGATCGCGGCCGCCACCTGCTGCTCGTTGTAGGCGCCCACGAAGGTGAGCACGGGGTGGCGCGCCTCGGGCGGGGTCGCGAGCGTCGACATCTCGCGGATGCCGGTGACGGCCATCTCGAGCGTGCGCGGGATGGGCGTGGCCGACATCGAGAGCACGTCGACGTTGGTCTTGAGGGCTTTGAGCTTCTCCTTGTGCTCGACGCCGAAGCGCTGCTCCTCGTCGACGATGACGAGCCCGAGCTCCTTGAAGCGGATGCTGTCGGAGAGGATGCGGTGGGTTCCGATCACGACGTCCACGGTGCCGTCGGCGAGGCCCGCGACCGTCTCGCGCACCTCCTTGTCCGACTGGAAGCGGCTGAGCGCGCGCACCTGCACGGGGAAGCCGGCGAAGCGCGCCGCGAAGGTCTCGAAGTGCTGCCGCACGAGCAGCGTCGTGGGCACGAGCACCGCCACCTGCGTGCCGTCCTGCACGGCCTTGAACGCCGCGCGCACCGCGACCTCGGTCTTGCCGTAGCCGACGTCGCCCGAGAGCAGGCGGTCCATCGGCACCTCGCGCTCCATGTCGCGCTTGACCTCGTCGATCGTCGTCAGCTGATCGGGTGTCTCGGCGTACGGGAAGGCGTCCTCGAGCTCGCGCTGCCAGGGGCTGTCGGGGCCGAACCTGCGGCCCTTCGAGGCCATGCGCTTCGAGTAGAGCTGCACGAGCTCCACCGCGATCTCGCGCACGGCCTTGCGCGCCTTCGCCTTCGACTGCTGCCAGTCGCTGCCGCCCATCTTCGACAGCTGCGGCGCCTCGCCGCCGACGTAGCGATTGAGCTGGTCGAGCTGGTCGGTCGGCACCGAGAGCCGGTCGCCGGGGTGGCCGCGCTTGGAGGGCGCGTACTCGATCACGAGGTACTCGCGCGTGGTCTTCACGGGGTTGCGGCCGCCCGACGACACCGTGCGCTGCGTGAGCTCGACGAAGCGCCCGACCCCGTGCGTCTCGTGCACGACGTAGTCGCCGGCCTTGAGCTGCAGCGGGTCGACGACCGAGCGTCGCCGGGTGGCGAGCCGCCGCGACTGCCGCGCGTCGACGCCGACGGCGCGGCCGAAGAACTCCGCCTCGCTCACGAGCTCGATGCGCTCGGCGGGCAGCGAGAAGCCGTGCTCGACCGCCGCCTGCGTCACGTGCACGACGCCGGGCTCGAGCTCGTCCGGCAGCGCCTCGACCATGCGGGCCGCCACCTCGTGCTCGCCCAGCACCTGCGCGGCGCGCTCGACCAGGCCGTGGCCGGCGGCTGTGACGACGAGGCGCCAGCCCTCGCGCGTGCGCTCCCGCACGTGGTCGATCGCGCCGTCGGCGCGGCCCGTGAAGCTCGGCACCGGCTCGCCCTCGACCGCGGTCACGGTGTCGTCGGCGGTGAGCACGGAGAAGGTCCACCACGGCGCGTCGACGGCGGCTCGCAGCTCGTCGAGGCTCAGGAACCCGCTCGAGAGGTCGACGGGCGCCTCGCCGCCGGCGGTCGCCACGCTCCAGGCGGCCTGCAGGAACTCCTGGTTGGTCTCGTTCAGGCTCGCGATGCGGTCGCGGATGCGCTCGGGGCCGAGCACGACGACGCCCGCGCCCGGCAGGTACTCCGTGATCGGCACGAGGCGCGGCAGCAGCGCGGGGGCGAGCGACTCCATGCCCTCGACGGGGATGCCCTCGGCGATCTTCTCCAGCATCTGCTGGATGCCGGGGAACTCGGGCGCCAGCTGTCGGGCGCGCGCCCGCACGTCGGCCGTCAGCAGCAGCTCGCGGCTCGGCGGCAGCATGATGCGCTCGACGAGCGCCGGGTCGGAGCGCTGGTCGGCGACGTGGAACCAGCGCATCTGCTCGACCTCGTCGCCGAACAGCTCGATGCGGATCGGGAAGTCCTCCGCAGGACTGAAGACGTCGACGATGCCGCCGCGCACGGCGAACTCGCCGCGGCGGGTCACCATGTCGACGCGGGCGTACGCGAGGTCGACGAGCTGACGCGAGAGCACGGCGAGGTCGACGCCGCGGGCCCCTGCGGCGAGCTCGACCGGCTCGACCGAGAGCAGGTTGTCGGCGACCGGCTGCAGCGCGGCGCGCACCGACGCGAGCACGATCGTCGGCCGGGAGCGATCGCGCTCGGCGATGGCGCGCAGGGTGGCGCCGCGCTGGCCGACCGTCTCGGGCGAGGGGCTCAGCCGCTCGTGCGGCAGCGTCTCCCAGGCCGGCAGCTCGAGCACCCTCGCCTCCGGCAGCCAGGCCGAGAGGTCGTCGCGCACGGCCTCCGCCTCGCGGCGGGTGGCGGTGATGACGAGCAGCGGCCGCTCGTGCTGGCTCGCGAGCGACGCGACGACGGGCGCGCGCATCGCCTCGATGCCCGACAGCGCCCCGCCGGTGCTCGCCTCGACGACCGGGGCGAGTGCGCCGCGCTCGAGCAGGCCGAGCAGTGGCCGCAGGCTCACTGCAGGGGCACCGGCTGGCCGCTCGCGTCGAACAGCTCGATCGACCATCCGGCGTCCTCGTCGGGACGCTCCTGCGGCAGGCGCACGGCGAACACGGCCGGGTCCTCCTCGCCGGGGCCGGTGCCGGGCGTCAGCTCGACGTCCTGCCCGTAGAAGTGGATGACGCCGCGCTCAGCCGCCGGGTCGGCGATGACGAGCCCCATGCGGCCGTCCTGCGGGCCGATGAAGCAGATCTCGCCCGGCATGCCGAGGCACGAGCCGACGATGCGGCCGTCCGGGTCGGTGGCGATGAGATCCGACTTGCCCGACTCGGGGCTGCGGTCCCACCACAGGTGGAACCCGTCGCCGAGGTCGGCAGCGGCGGTGTAGCCGTTCGGGCCCTGCAGCTCGGGAGGCGTCTCCTCGGCGGCGGCGCATCCGGCGAGCACCAGGGTCGCCGCGATCACGGCGGCGGCGCGCAGGGCGAGTCGGCGCAAGAGGGCCTCCTTCTTCCGATCGGCACTCCATGCTAGCGGCGCGCGTCGCGCAGCTAGGACGGGGCGTGGATGCGCTGCTGGGCGGTCAGGAAGCCGTCGGCGATGATGCGCTCGACGGCGTCGGCGCCCAGCTGCACGAGCAGCTCGGCCTCCGGCTGCTCGGCCTTCGCGAACGGGCGGAGCACGTAGTCGGCGGCGTCCTGCCTGCCGGGCGGCCTGCCGATGCCGAGCCGCACGCGCAGCACGTCGGGGCCGCGGGCGGCGATGATGTCGCGCATGCCGTTGTGCCCGCCGTGCCCGCCGCCCTGCTTGAGGCGGATCTCCCCCAGCGGCAGGTCGAGCTCGTCATGCAGCACGATCACGTGCTCGGCCTCGACGCCGTAGTAGTCCATGAGCTTCGAGACCGGGCCGCCGGAGCGGTTCATGAACGACTGCGGGAACGCCGTCACGACCTTCGGCCCGCCGAGGACCCGCGACTCCGCGACGAGCGCCTCGGCGCGGCCGTGCCGCTTGGGCGTCGCGCCCGCGCGGCGCTCGAGCTCGGCGACGACCATCTGCCCGATGTTGTGGCGCGTGCGCGCGTAGTCGGGCCCGGGGTTCCCGAGCCCGACCACGAGCCACGCCTGCGCCACGTCGGCGCTGTCGATCGAGTGCTACTCCGAGGCGCCCTCGGCGGGCTCCTCCGCGGCGGCCTCGGCGGTCTCGCCCTCGGCGGGCGCAGCGGCCTCGTCCTCGAGCTGCGGCGCGGCGGGGACCATGATGCCGACGACGAGCATCTCGGGGTCGTCGAGCAGCGTCGCGCCCTTGGGCAGCTGGATGTCGCCGGCGAGCACGTGCGCGCCCTCCTCGAGGCCCTCGATCGAGACGGTGATCGAGTCGGGGATGTGCAGCGCCTCGACCTCGATCGAGAGCACGACGGTCTCGTGGTTCGTGATCGTGCCGGGAGCGGACTCGCCCTCGACGTGCACGGGCACGTCGACGACGACCTTCTCGCCGCGCTTGACGATGACGAGGTCGGCGTGCTCGATCGCGGGCATGCCCTGCAGCACGGGGTTGCGCTGCACGTCCTTCACGAGCGCGAGCTGCGACTTGCCGTCGATCTGCAGGTCGATGATGGCGTTCGAGCGGCGCACGAGCAGGTAGAGCGAGTGCGCGTCGACCGCGAGGTGCTGCGGCTCGGTGCCGTGGCCGTAGAGGACGGCGGGGACCTTGCCGGCCGCGCGCAGCTTGCGGGCCGCGCCCTTGCCGAAGGACTCGCGCGTCTCGGTCTCGAGCTTGTCGTACTCGGTGCTCATGGAAGTGCTCCTTGTGGGCCGCAGCCCGTCGTGGGTGTCGACTCGAACGCGCCACGCGAGAGGACTGCCTGCTGGGCTGTGTCCGCTGCTGCCACCGCGTCGATCACGGATGCTCGTGCATCCCTCGCCGAAGTTCGACTGCCAACTCTACCAGCAGGCGCGAGCGCCCCGGACAGCGCGCATCCCCGGGCCGGCGCGCTGGCGCGCGACCCGGGGATGGCGGAGCGCGTCAGCCGAACAGGCCGCCGACGAGGAAGATCGCGAACGAGATGATGAAGCCGACGATCGCCATGAGGCCCTGCGCGACCGTCCAGGTCTTCAGCGTCGTCTTGACGTCGAGGCCGAAGAACTTGCTCACGAGCCAGACCCCCGAGTCGTTCACGTGGCTGAAGCCCACCGAGCCCGCCGCCGTGGCGAGCACGATCGCGGCGATCTCGACCGGGTTGAAGCCGGCGTTGGCGACCACGCCGGCCATGAGCGACGCGGCCGTCGTGAGCGCGACCGTCGCGGAGCCCTGCGCGATGCGCACGATCTGCGAGATGAGGAAGGCCGCGACGATCACGGGCATGCCGATCGAGTTGAGCGACTCCGCGATCGCGTCGCCGATGCCCGTGACGCGCAGCACGCCGCCGAACATGCCGCCGGCGCCCGTGACGAGCACGACCGAGCAGATGGGGCCGAGCGCGCTGTCGGCGACCTTCTCGATGAGGGTGCCGGCCTTGCCCATGCCCCAGCCCAGCAGCCACATCGACACGATGACGGTGATGAGCAGCGCGATGGGCGTCTCGCCGAGCGTGCGCAGCAGCGCCACGACGGGCTCGGCCTTGAACGCATCCGGGTCGGGCTGGGTCGCGGCGAACATGTTGAGGCCCGTGTTCATGAGGATGAGCACGAGCGGCAGCGCGAGCAGCGCGATGATCTTCGCGAACGACGGGTTCGACTCCATCTCGCGGTCCTCGTCGGGCGTGCCCTCGAGGATCGTCGGCACCGCGATGTCGTAGCGCCGCCCGACCCAGCCGCCGAACAGCACGCCGACGAGGTACCAGACGGGGATCGCGACGACGAGGCCGAGGATCAGCACGAGGCCGACGTCGGCGCCCAGGATGGCGGATGCGGAGACCGGGCCGGGGTGCGGCGGCACGAAGATGTGCATGGAGCTGAAGGCGAGCGCCGCGGGGAACGCGACGGTCAGCAGCGAGCCGCCCAGGCGCCGCGCGACGGCGTAGATGATCGGCAGCATGACGACGAGGCCCGCGTCGAAGAAGATCGGGAAGCCCATCAGCAGGCTCGCGACGCCGACGGCCATCGCCGCGCGCTGCTCGCCGAACCACTCGATGAGCTTGTCGGTGAGCACTCTCGCGCCGCCCGAGGTCTCGATCATGCGGCCGAGCATCGCGCCGAGCGCGACGAGCAGCATGACGCTGCCGAGCGTGGGGTTGAACCCGAACGCGATCGCGGCCATGAGCTGGTCGAAGGGGATGCCGGCCGCGACCGCGGTCAGCAGGCTCGTGATCATCAGCGCTAGGAACGCGTGGATCTTGAACGTCATGATGAGGACGAGCAGGAACGCGATCGCCGCTGCCGCGAGCAGCAGCAGGCCTCCGGTTCCGAGGTCCCAGTTGAGGACGAGGTCTTCCATCGGTCTGACTCCCTAGGGTGCGTGGCGGGTGCCGGGTCGGTGCGATGTGCCGCTCGGGTGCGACGTGTCGGTGGTGCGAAGTGCCGGTCGGTGGGATGCGTCGGTGCGGTGGTGCCGCGCGGGCGCGGCCCGGGGGGTCAGGCGGGCTGGGCGCCGCCTGCGTGCGTGCCGGCGGTCGTGGAGCCCCCGCGCGGGATGTCGATCGTGCCGGTGAGCGTCGTGCCGGCGTCGGGCTCGATCGCGCGGCCCGCGGCGCGGGCCATGAGGATGCGCGTGACCTCGTCGACGATCGCCTCGGGGCTCTGCTCGACCGAGATGGCGATGCCGTGCTCCCACTCGGCGAGCGGCTCGAGCGTCTCCATCTGGCTGTCGAGCAGCGTCGAGGGCATGTACTCGTGGTCGCGGTGCGCGAGCCGGTCGGTGAGCAGGCTCTTGTCGCCCACGAGGTGCACGAACACGAGCGACGGGTCGCTCGAGCGCAGCAGCTCGCGGTACCAGCGCTTGAGCGCGGAGCAGGCGACGATCGTGACGCGGCCGCGCGCGGCGCCGTCGGCGATCGTCGTGCCGATGGCCTTGAGCCACGGCACGCGGTCCTCGTCGGTGAGCGGCGTGCCGCCGCGCATCTTCTCCTTGTTGGCGGGCGGGTGCAGGTCGTCGCCGTCGATGAAGTCGATGTTCAGCCGCTGCGCGAGCGCGGCGCCGATCGTGGACTTGCCAGAGCCCTGCACGCCCATGATGATCATCGACGGGTATCGCGTGTCGCTCATCGTCCCACTCCTCCATCGCCCTCGGCCGCGTCGAACCTCAGCAGCACCTTCGAGGATACGGATGCGTCGCGCGCGAGCTCGAGGGCGCGCAGGCCGTCGCCGATCGGGAGCTCGTGGCTGATGACGGCGGCCGCGTCGAGCGAGCCGTCCGCGAGTGCCGCGAGCACGTCGTCGAGCTCGTCGTTGAAGCGGAACGAGCCGACGAGCGTGAGCTCGCGCGTGATGGCGCTCGCCATCGGCACCGCGACGTCGCCGGCGCGCTGCAGCCCCAGCATGACGACGGTGCCGCCGCGGCGAGCGCCGCTGATGGCGGCGGCGAGGCCCGGCACGGTGCCCGACGACTCGATGACGACGTCGGCGTGCACGGCGGCGATGCCCGCCGCATCCGTCGCGTCCATCGCGCGTGCGCCGAGCCGCTCGGCGAGCGCCCGCGGGTGCTCATGCAGGTCGGTCGCGACGATCTCGGCCGCCCCGTGATGGCGCGCGACGGCGATCGCGAGGGCGCCGATGGGGCCGGCGCCGATCACGAGCACGCGCTTGCCCGCCACGTCGCCCGCCTGGCCGACGCCGTGCCACGCGACGGCCGCGGGCTCGGCGAGCGCCGCGAAGCGAAGGTCGAGGCCGTCGGGCACGGCGCGCAGCATGCGGCTCGGCAGCGCGACGCGGCTCGCGAACGCGCCGTGCGTGTGCGGCATGCGGGCGGCGGAGCCGAGGTACGTGCCGGCGGGGCTGAGGTTGGGGCGATCGGATGGGTACGGTGCCGACCCGTCGTCGACCTCGGTCGCGGGGTGCACGGCCACGCGCGCTCCGGCTGCCGGTCCGCTGCCGTCGGCGGCCGCGGTGAGCACCGTGCCGACGATCTCGTGCCCGAGCACCATGGGCTCGCGCAGGATCGACTGGCCGGCCGCGCCGTGCAGCCAGTAGTGCAGGTCGGAGCCGCAGATGCCGCCGTAGGCGATCGCGACGACCGCCTCGTCGGCGGCGGGCTCTGGCTCGGGCAGGACGTCGACGCGGACGTCCTCCTTGGCGTGGGCGACGAGCGCGAGGTTGACGGTCATCGGCTGCTCCTGTCCTGCGGTGCTGGGGTCAGACGACGGCGGTCATGCCGCCGTCGACGTAGATCGTCTGGCCGTTCACGAAGGCGCTCGCATCGCTCGCGAGGAACACGAGCGTGCCGACGAGGTCCTCGACCCTCCCCCAGCGGCCCGCGGGGGTGCGCTGCGCGACCCAGGCGGAGAACTCGGGGTCGTCGACGAGCTTCTGGGTGAGCTCGGTCGCGAAGTAGCCGGGCGCGAGCGCGTTGACGCTGATGCCGTGCGGCGCGAGGTCGGCGCACAGCCCCTTCGTGAGCATGACGATGGCGCCCTTCGTGGCGCTGTAGGGCGCGATCGAGGGGCGCGCGAGCTGCGACTGCACCGAGCCGATCGAGACGATGCGGCCCGAGCCGCGCTCGATCATGCCGCGCGCGACGCGGCGCGAGAGCAGGAAGGCGCTCGTGAGATTGGTCGCGACGAGGTCGTGCCAGTCCTCGTCGGTGAACTCCGCGATCGGATTGCGCCGCTGGACGCCGGCGTTGTTGACGAGGATGTCGGGCGTGCCGAGCCGCGCCTCGACGTCGGCGACCCCGGCGTCGACGGCCGACGCATCCGTCACGTCGAAGAGCGCGACGTGCGCCTCGCGGCCGGTCGACTCGGCGATCTCGGCCGCGGCGCGCTCGGCCTTGGCAGCGTCGCGGCCGTGCACGACGACCGTCGCGCCAGCCTCGGCGAGGCCCTGCGCGAGCGCGCGGCCGATGCCCTGGCTCGAGCCGGTGACAAGGGCCGTGCGGCCCGTGAGGTCGAACAGCGCGGTGCCGGTGGCAGCCGGAGCGGCGGCCATCAGTAGAACTCCTTCGTGCTCATGACGTTCTGCATCGGCTGGCCGTCGAGCAGCCGCGTCGCGTTCGCGGCGAAGAGCTCGGCGATGCGGCGCGGCTCCTGCGTCGACAGCGCCGCCGTGTGGGGGCTCAGCAGCACGCTCGGGTGCGCCCAGAGGGGCGAGTCGTCCGGCAGCGGCTCGATCGCGGTGACGTCGAGCGCGGCGAAGCCGATGCGGCCGGCGTCGAGCGCCTCGAGCAGCGCCGGCTCGTCGACGACGGCGCCGCGGCCGACGTTGACGAGGATGGTGTCGTCGCGCACGGCGCCCAGCACGTCGGCGCCGATGAGCCCGAGCGTGTGCGCGGTGCCGGGCAGCGTCGTGACGATCGCGTCGACCTGGCTCGCCGCTTCGACGAGGTCGTCGATGTGCACGAGGCGGTCGACGTGCTCGACGGGCTCGCCGCGCCGCGTCGTGCCCCACACGGTCGCGCCGAGGGCCGAGAACCGCTCGGCGACGACCTTGCCGATGCCGCCCAGGCCCACCACGAGCACCGTCATCTCGCTCACGTGGCGCATGATGCGGCGGCCGTCGCCCCACGTGCGCGCTGCCTGGTCGGCCTCGAGCCGGCGCAGCCCCTTCGCGCCCGCGAGCACGCCGAACACGGCCCACTCGGCGAGCGTCGAGGCGTGCATGCCGGCGCTCGTCGTGACGGTGACTCGCTCGAGCTCCTCCTGCGTGAGCTGCGCGGCCTTCACCTGGCCGCCGCCGCCGGCAGCGGTCGTGTGCACCCAGCGCAGGCCCTCGTTGGCGCGCACGGCGCGGGCGAGCGCGGCCGGGTCGACGTCCGGGATGCCGAACAGCGCATCCGCCCGATCGAGCATCGCCTCGAAGGCGGCCTGCTGCTCGGGCGTGCGCTGCCAGTCGGGCTCGCCCTCCCAGTCGCCCTGCCAGCGCCACGGCCGCGTGAGGGCCGGGTCGCGCAGCAGCTCGATGCGGGGCTCTGCCTCGGTGATGAGGGCGGCGGATGCGTCGTCGAGGCTGACCGCGACGGCGACCTTCAGGGTGTGCTCGTGCATGGGCGTCTCCTTCTGTCTCAGGCTATCGATGGGGCCGGGCCCGCACCCGGCATGCTCAGCGCAGGGGGTCAGCGCAGGCGGCTCAGCGCGGCGGGCTCAGCGCAACGGCGTCTCGAGGCGCATGTCGCCCACGATGACGGCAGCCGTCTGGCCCGGCGCCGCGTCGTGGTTCGAGTGCGGGGCGCCGGCCATGACGACGTCGCCCGGTCCGAGCCGCACCCAGCGGGCGACGTAGGCGAGCGACTCGCGCACGGGCACGGGCATCGCCTGGGCGCTCGTGTCGCGAACGCGGTCGCCGTCGATCTCGAGGGCGAGGGCGAGCTCGTCGATGGATGCGTCGGTGTCGATCCAGGGACCGAGCGGCGTCGAGCCGTCGCCGCCCTTCGACTCGAAGTTGCGCACGTCGAGCTCGGCCCGGTCGGGGTAGGAGATGTCGTTGACGGCCGTGACGCCGAGCACGAACTCGTGCGCGTTCGCCTCCGTGAGCGCGGGCGCCGTGGGATCGCCCGTGTCGCGGCCGATGACGAGCGCGATCTCCGCCTCGACCACGAGGCGGCCGGCGTCGCGGCGCACGTGCACGGGCTCGCCGTGGGCGACCACGGTGCGGGGGCTCTTGAGCCACGCCTGCACGGGCAGCGGATGGTCGCCGGCGCCGCGGTTCTGCGCGATGCCGACGAGCACGGTCGGGGCGGCCGGCGGCAGGAGCGCATGCGACGACGCGGGCACCGGCGCGTCGGCGGCGTCGGCGGGCGCGGGGCCGCTCGCCAGCGCCGCGTACGGGTCTGCGACCGGCATCCATGCCTCCGGCAGCCCGTCGGCTCCCAGGGCGCCGACGGGGCGCGCGTGCACGACGCGCGCCCCGAGGGCGATGCGGGCGAGGCGCATCAGCGCCGCGCCGTGGCGAGCGCGTGCGCCTCGGCGCGCGCGTCGGAGCCCTCCGCGCCGGAGACGTTGACCGCGTCCTCGAGCCGCAGCAGGTCGCGGCCCTGCGTCTCGGGCACGAGGAACGTCGACGCGGTCGTGATGGTCGCGAGCGTCGCCATGTAGATGGCCGGCAGCAGCCAGTTGCCGTCGGAGGTGGCGAGCAGGTAGGCGCCCAGCACACCGGCGAGGCCGCCCGCGAGCACTGCCGAGATCTCGCGCGCCATCGCGACGCCGAGGTAGCGGTGCCGGTTGCCGAACAGCTCGGGCAGCATCGCGCACTGCGGGCCGAGCATGGTGTTGACGGCGATGCCGATGCCGATCGCGACCACGGCGATGACCACGGCCGGGTTGCCGAGCGAGAGCAGCCACCACGCCGGGAACGTGTACAGAAGCATGAACACGGCGCCGAAGCGGTAGACCGCGCGGCGGCCGAAGCGGTCGGAGAGGTGCCCGGTGAGCGGGATGACGGCCATGCCGATGAGCGAGCCGATCGTGACGCCCCACGTGGCGACGCCGCGGTCGATGGGGTTCGCGATGAACGCGCCCGTGCCGGCGGTCGCGACGAACGCGAGCGCGAGGTTCTGGAACATGTACGAGCCGCCGTTCTCCGCCATCCGGAGGCCGATGCCGACGACGACGCCGGGCAGCCCCTTCGTGAAGATCTCGCGGATCGGCCGCTCGGCGATCTGCTCGTGCTTCTCGAGCTCGATGAACGTCGGCGTCTCGCGCAGGCGCATGCGGATGAACAGCGCCACGAGGATCAGCACGAACGAGAGCAGGAACGGCACGCGCCATGCCCAGCCGAGGAAGACGTCCTCGGGCAGCGTCGAGAGGATCGAGAAGACGACGGCCGCCATGAGCGTGCCGAGCTGGATGCCGATGAAGGGCAGCGACGAGAAGAAGCCGCGGCGCCGCACCGGCGAGTACTCGGCCATGAGCACCGTGGCGCCCGCCTGCTCGGCGCCGGCGCCGAAGCCCTGCGCCAGCCGCAGCAGCGTGAGCAGCACGGGCGCCCAGATGCCGATCTGCTCGTAGGTGGGCAGCACGCCGATGAGCGTCGTGGCGCCGCCCATCAGCAGGATCGTCACGACGAGCACCCACTTGCGGCCGAGCCGGTCGCCGATGGTGCCGAAGAAGAGGCCGCCGAGCGGGCGCGCGGCGAAGCCGACGCCGAAGGAGGCGAACGCGGCCACGACGCCCATCGCGGGGTCGAGGTTCGAGAAGAACAGCGTGTTGAAGATCAGGGCCGACGAGAGCCCGTAGAGCGCGAAGTCGAAGTACTCGAGCGCGCTGCCGACGCTCGAGGCGAGCGTCGCGCGCCGGAGGTTCGCGGCGTACTCGGGGTCGTCGGTGTGCGCTGGGTGCTGCGCGGTGGTTTCGGTCACGGGCCATCTCCCTCGACAGGCGTGGTTGCATCGTTGCTTCCGGCGAAGGTACCACTCGGCTGAACGGTGTTCAACCCTGTGTACGCGACGACGCGCGCCGGTCGCTCAGGCCGAGCGACCGCCGAGCGGATTCGTGAGCAGCACGGCCAGCTCGGCCAGCGCATCCGCCACCGTCTGCACGTGCGCGTCGTCGACGCGGTCGGCCGGCAGCGCCGCGCCCATCGCGAGCGGCGGATCGCTCGGCGCCCACGGCTCGAGCGCCACCGCGACGCCGACGATGCCGCCGAAAGACGCACCGCGATCGACGGCGTAGCCGCGCTCGCGCACCGCCGCGAGCTGCGGCAGCAGGGCGTCGACGCTCGTGATGCTCGCAGGCGTGAGCTGCGGGAAGGGCTCCTCGGGCGCGAGCAGCGCGCGCACCTCCTCGTCGTCGAGCCGGGCGAGCAGCGCCATGCCCGTCGCGCTGAGCGCCGCCGGCAGTCGCGAGCCGAGCGGCGTGCCGAGCCGGTAGGGCGAGCGGCCCTCATGCCGGGCGAGGTAGAGCGCGTGGGCGCCGTCGAGCATCGCGAGCTGCACCACCTCGCGGTGCAGCTGCGGCGAGGCGGCCGCGAGCCGGTAGAACTCCCGAACCTGGTTGAACTGCATCGCGAAGGCGCCGCCGAGCTCTGCGGTGCGCCGGCCGAGCCGGAACCCCGAGGGCTCTCGCTCGATCATGCCGCCCTCCTCCAGCGAGATGCAGAGGTTGGCGGTCGATGACTTCGCGAGCCCGAGCGCCCGCGCGATGTCGCTGAGCGTGAGCGGCACGCCATCCGCGTCGGCCAGCAGCGTGAGGATGCGCAGAGCGCGGGAGACGGCGGGCGCCGGATCCCGGTCGGCGCGCTCGGGCGCTGCGTGATCGATGGCCTGATCGGATGCTGGTGCCTGGGGCATGGCCGCTCCCTCGCGGTCGGTGTCGGTGCGCCCACCCTACGACGCAACCAAGCGGATGGACGCCGTACGGCATGTTGGCCGCGGCTACGCTGGCGCCATGGAGCTCGCGCGGGAAGACGTCGTCGGAGTGATCGGCCTGGGCGCGATGGGCGCCCCGATGGTGCGGCGGCTCGCGGCGCGCGGACGCGTGGTCATCACGGGCCGCTCCCCCAAGCCCGCGCTCGAGGAGGCTGGTGCCGAGTGGGCGGCCTCGCCGCGCGAGCTCGCGCAGCGCGCCGCCGCGGTGCTCTCGATGCTCCCTGACCTGCCGGAGCTCGAGGCCGCGCTCGAGGGGCCCGACGGCCTGCTCGCGGGCATCGGCGACGGCACGCTGCTGCTGCTCATCGGCTCGACCTCCTCGCCCACCGCGGTGCGCGCGCTCGCCGAGCGGCTCGCGGCCGAGACCGACGGCCGCGTGCGCGTCGTCGACTGCCCCGTCTCGGGCGGCGTCGACGGCGCCGAGGCCGGCACGCTCTCGATCATGCTCGGCGGCGAGCCCGCCGACGCCGCGCGCGCTGCGGCGCTGCTCGAGCCGTGCGGCACCCCCGTGCACCTCGGCCCGCTCGGCGCCGGCGAGGTCGCGAAGGCCTGCAACCAGCTCGTCGTCTCGGCGACCATCACGGCGCTGGGCGAGGCGACGGTGCTCGCCGAGCGCTCGGGCATCGACCTCGACGCGCTCTGGACGCTGCTCGGCGGCGGCTACGCAGGCTCGAACCTGCTCGCGAGCCGCCGCGACAAGCTCGTCGCGGGCGACGACTCGCCCTCCGGCATCGCTCGCTACATGATCAAGGACCTCGGCTTCGCCGCCGATGTCGCCGCCGCGACCGGCACCAGTCCCGTGCTGCTGCCGACGCTGCGCGCGTTCTTCGACGAGATCGTCGAGCGCGGCCACGGCGAGCGCGACATCGTCGTCGCCCGCAGGGCCATCGCCGAGCGGTAGGCGAGACCGAGAGCCGCCGCCTGCATCCCGTGCTGACTAGCCTGATCCCAGACCCCGACCGTCCAGGAGGACCATCGTGACCCACGCCAACATCGCCGTCGTCGGCCTCGCCGTGATGGGCTCGAACCTCGCCCGCAACCTCGCCAGCCGCGAGGGCAACACCGTCGCCGTGTACAACCGCACGACGTCCAAGACCGACGACCTCATCGCCGCGCATCCCGAGGCCGGCTTCGTCAAGGCAGCGACGATGCAGGAGCTCGCCGACAGCCTGCAGACGCCGCGCACCGCGATCATCATGGTGAAGGCCGGCAAGGCCACCGACGCCGTCATCGACGAGCTCGTGAGCGTCTTCGAGCCGGGCGACATCATCGTCGACGGCGGAAACGCGCTGTTCACCGACACGATCCGCCGCGAGGCCGCCGTGCGCGAGACCGGCATCCACTTCGTCGGCTGCGGCATCTCCGGCGGCGAGGAGGGCGCGCTCAACGGCCCCTCGCTCATGCCCGGCGGCACGGTCGAGTCGTACGAGACGCTCGGCCCGATCCTGCGCTCGATCGCGGCGGTCGCCGACGGCGAGCCGTGCGTGACGCACATCGGCACCGACGGCGCCGGCCACTTCGTGAAGATGGTGCACAACGGCATCGAGTACGCCGACATGCAGCTCATCGCCGAGGCCTACGACCTCATCCGCCGCGGCACGGGCAAGACGCCGTCCGAGATCGCCGACGTGTTCGAGGAGTGGAACCGGGGCGAGCTCGAGTCCTACCTCATCGAGATCACCGCCGAGGTGCTGCGGCAGGTCGACGCCGCCACCGGCAAGCCGCTCGTCGACGTCGTCCTCGACGCCGCGGGTGCGAAGGGCACCGGCGCCTGGACGGTGCAGACCGCGCTCGACCTGGGCGTGCCCGTCTCGGGCATCGCCGAGGCGGTCTTCGCCCGCTCGCTCTCCTCGAAGCTCGCGCAGCGCGCCGCCGCGACCGACCTGCCGGGGCCGGCAGAGGCGTGGCAGGTCGATGACGCGGATGCGTTCATCGAGGATGTGCGGAAGGCTCTGTTCGCGTCGAAGATCGTCGCGTACTCGCAGGGCTTCGACGAGATCGTCGCGGCCGCCGAGGAGCACGACTGGGACATCCAGAAGGGCGAGGTCGCGCGCATCTGGCGCGCCGGCTGCATCATCCGCGCCCGGTTCCTCAACGACATCACCGACGCCTACGCCGCCGACCCCGAGCTGCCTGCGCTCATCCTCGCCCCCTACTTCCGCGACGCGATCGCGTCGACGCAGGAGGCGTGGCGCCGCGTCGTCGTCGCGGCCGCCAAGGCGGGCATCCCGAGCCCGGCGTTCTCCTCGAGCCTCTCGTACTACGACGGCCTGCGCGCCGAGCGGCTGCCTGCCGCGCTCGTGCAGGGCCAGCGCGACTTCTTCGGCGCCCACACCTACCGCCGCGTCGATCGCGAGGGCACCTTCCACACGCAGTGGTCGGGCGACCGCACCGAGGTCGCGGCGACCGACACGCACTGACGCCGACGCCGCGTCGAGCGCAGGCGCCCTCCGAGCGACTCGGAGGGCGCCCGCGCGTCTCCGCGCGCCCGGCCGTCCTCAGCGTCCCGCGTCGACCGCGTCGCCCGCGTGCAGGAGATCCTCCCGCCGCGACTCGGCCTCGGCGTCGCCCGTGAAGAGCCCCTGCGGCTCGTCGGCATCGGCGACAGGGCGCGTCGACGGCTCCTGCAGCTCCAGCCGCTGCCGCGGCAGCGCCTCGGGGTGGTGCGCTCGCAGCCACTCGACCAGCCGCTCGCGCACGAGGTAGCGCAGGTCGGCGAGCTGCAGGCCGTCGACCGCGCTGACGAGCACCCGCAGCCGCACGAAGCCGCCGACGGCGTCGTACACCTGCAGCACCTGCACGTTGCCGTCCCACGCGTCGGCGCCCTCGAGCACGCGCGCGAGCTCGACGCGCATCGCGCCGACCGGGACGCGCCAGTCGACATCGAGCTCGACCGCGCCCATCACCTCGCTCGACGTGCGCGTCCAGTTCTCGAACGGCGTCGTGGTGAAGTGCGTGGAGGGCAGCACGAGCCGGCGGTCGTCCCAGATCCGCACGACCACGTACGTGAGCGTGATCTCCTCGATCGTGCCCCACTCCCCCTCGACCACCACGACGTCGTCGACGCGGATCGCATCGGAGGCGACGAGCTGGATGCCGGCGAAGACGTTGCCGAGCACCGACTGCGCCGCCAGGCCCGCCACGAGCGATGCCAGGCCGGCCGAGGCGAGCAGGCTCGTGCCCGCCACGCGCGCGGCCTCGAACGTGAACAGCGCGATGCCGACAGCGATGACGATCACGACCGCCACGAGCACGCGGCGCAGCACCTCGACCTGCGTGCGCACCTTGCGCGCCCGCCGATCGCCGTGCGCGCTCGCGAACCGCGCGATCACCGCGTCGCCGGCGACCCGCAGCAGGCGCACGCCGAGCCACGCAGCGACCGCGATGACGAGCAGCAGCGCGACGTGCGCGGCCACGGCGCCGCCGTCCCCGAGCGCGGCGACGAGGCCGTTGGCGGAGCCGGCGAGCGCGAGCGCGACCACGAAGGCCAGGGCGGCGACCGGCCAGCGCAGCTGCTGGCGCACGGCGGCTCTGCGCTCGCGCGAGCGGGTCGTCGCGACGGTCATGCCCTGCAGCGCGAGGCTCGCGATGACCGCGGCGGCCACAGCGATGCCCGCCGCGATGCCGAGCAGGATCAGGGTCTGGATGAGGTCGGGCAAGGATGCTCCTCTCAGGTCGACCGGCCACGGTACGGCAGCGCGCGATGCGCGCGACCGCCGCGCGCCCGGTGTCCGCTCCCCGCGATCACGACCGCGCGATCGAGCTCAGCGCCGCTGCGCCAGCTCCCGCGCGCCGAGGCCCAGCGCGAGCCAGGCGGCGGCCCCGACGACGCCCTGCCAGGGCAGCGTGAGCACGACGCCGAGGCACGCGACGACGCCGATCCAGGGCAGCCAGCCCGGCAGCCACATCCGCACCGCGCCCGCGCCGCGCGTGCCCGCCCGGCTGCCGCGACGCATCCGGATCGCCGAGATGTGCGCGACCGCGTAGTAGGTGAGCACGCACGTGGATGAGAAGGCGACGAGGCCGCCGGCGGGCAGCAGCAGGGCGGCAGCCATCGCCGCGATCGCGGTGGTCGCCTCGGCGACGACCGGCGTGCGCGTGCGGCGCGCGACGGTCGAGAGCGGGCCGGGCAGGTCGCGGTTGCGGGCCATCGCGAGCCCCGTGCGGCTGAGTCCCGCGAGGATGCCCATGAGCGAGCCGAGGCACGCGAGCGCGCCGGCGCCCAGCACGACGGCGTGCAGCACGGGGTGCGCGACCAGGTCGGCGACCGGCGTCGCGGAGGCCGGCAGGAGCGCGCCGAGTCGTGCGCTCGTCGCCCAGCCGACGGCCGCGTAGAGCGCGAGCACGACGCCGAGGCCGAGCACGATCGCGATCGGCAGCGTGCGGCGCGGCTGCCGCACCTCCTCGCCGAGCGTCGCCATGCGGGCGTAGCCGGCGAAGGCGAAGAAGAGCATGCCGGCGGCGGTGAGCCAGCCGAGCGGGCCGCCGCCCGCGGGCGCTCCGGCGCTGCCGCCGACGAAGCCGAAGTCGCCGTCGGGCAGCGCGGCCTGCGACAGCGGCGCGTAGGCGAGCCAGCCGACGGTCTCGGCGGTCGGCCCGCCCGTCGCCGCCCACACGAGCGCGATCACGACGACGACGAGGACGATGGCGACGATGCCGCTCGAGACCCACGCGGTGACGCGCACGCCCAGCATGTTGAGCAGCGCGAGCGCGGCGACGGCGACCGCCGCGACCGCATGGGCGTGCTCGGGCCACAGGTGCTGCCCGGCGATCACCGCGATCGCGGCCGCCGAGGCGGTCTTCCCGGTGAGGAACATCCAGCCGGCCGTGAAGCCCACGCGCTCGCCGACCTCGGCGCGGCCGTACGCATAGGCGCCGCCTGAGACGGGGTGCTCCATCGCGAGCTGCGCGGTCGAGAGGGCGTTGAGCACCGCGATCGCGCCCGCGAGCGCGATCGCCGCCGGCAGCATCGGCCCGGCGAGCGCCGCCGCGGGCGCCCAGACGAAGAAGAGGCCGGCGCCGATCATCGCGCCCATGCCGATCGCGATGGCACCGGGCACGCCGATGCGGCGCTCGAGCTGGGTCACGATGGCGACGCTAGCGGCTGCCGGTGAACGGCCGGTGCACGACGCAAGCCCGGCGTCGACGTTCCGCGGCGGGGAGGTGCCGCACGGCCCACCGGCCGCGCGAGTCGCCGCGCGGGCTTGCGTTGTGCGCCCAGGACGCTCGAGGGCGTCAGATGATCGGGCGGCCCTCGCGCTTCGCCTGCCGCAGCTCGCGGAGGAAGCCGCGGCAGATGACGAGCAGCACGCCGGCGACGATCACGGGCCAGACGAGGAAGTAGATGGTGAGTGCGATGGTCATGGGATCCCTCCGGTCAGTCTCGTGCTCGGACGGTCGCGGCGTCGGAGCCGTCGGCCGCATCGGCGGCGTCGGCCGCCCGCGGCGACCGCGGGGCCTCGGGGTCGAAGTCGCCCGTCATGTCCTTGATGGTGGAGAAGTCGAAGCGCTGCTTGGAGCGGAACGACAGCAGGTAGCACACCAGGAACGAGACGGCGTAGGCGACGAGCGACGCCGACAGCACCGTGTAGTCGCGCAGGAAGAAGAGCGTGAACGGTGCGGCGGCGAGCATGGCGATGATGCCGACGGCCATGCCGATGCGCAGCCCGAAGAAGCCGAACGCCATGATGCCGAGCACCACGCCGATGCCGATCGTCGCGAGCAGCTCGATCGGGAGCGCGAGCACGCCCGTGAGCGAGACCCACTCGAAGCGCACCGGCAGGAACACCACGAGCGCCGCGATCACGGATGCGGTGAAGGCGAGGTTCGTGACCTTCTTCCAGTAGAAGGACGCGATCACCGGGAACACCAGGCAGCCCCAGAGCGCGCCGACGAAGACCAGCAGGTCGAGGATGTTGAACTGGCTGGTCGCGAAGTAGAGCGCTGCGCCGGTGGCGACGATCATCGTGATGCGGCCGATGAGCAGCATCGTCTTCGGGCTCGCCTTGTCCTTGCCGACCGACTGGCCGTAGACGTCGGTCATCACGATCGACGACAGGGCCGCCAGATCGGAGTCCGCGGTCGACGACAGCGCGCCGATGATCATCACGAAGGCGAGCGCCAGCAGCGCCCACGGCAGGTAGGTCGCGGCCATCTGCGGCAGCAGGTTGTTGATGTCGCCGTTCATCGGATCGATGCCGAGGTAGAGCGCCATGACGCCGACCATGCCGATGCCGATGACGGTGGCGCCGTAGCCGATCGTCGCGGTGATGAACGTGGGCTTGATGAGGTCTTCGCGCACCGCGAACAGCCGCTGCGCGATCGTCTGGTTGCCGATGGCGTAGGCGAGCACGGCGGCGATGTAGGGCGCGCCCTGGTTGAGGAACGCATCCGACGAGAAGAAGTCCTGCTGCTGCGGCGTCACGTTGCCGGCGGCGACGCCGGCCTCGAACATCCCCGGGCCTCCGGCGGCGAAGAAGATGACCGGGATGACGACGACGACCGCGCCCAGCATGGCGACGACCTGCGCGAAGTCGGTCAGCACCGACGCGCGGAAGCCCGACCAGAGCGTGTAGAGCAGCACGCCGCCGGCGATGATGAGGATGCCCGCGCCGAAGTCGAGCGGCGAGAGCATCGCGATGAGCGCGCCGCCGGCGATGAAGTTCGAGGTGAGCGAGATGACCGAGCCGAGCACGTTGGAGCCGGCGAGCATGAGCTGCGAGGAGCGGCCGTGGCGGGCGTACATGACCTCCGCGAGCGTGTGGGCCTTCGGCGCCACCTTGCGGATGCGCCTGCCGAAGGGGTAGATGAACAGGATCATCAGCGCGCCCCAGAGGCCGTAGTGGATGGGGCCGGAGACGCCGTAGGTGTAGCCGGCGGTCGCCGAGGCGTACATGGAGGAGGCCCAGATCCACGTGGCGGTCATCGATGCGGCCGAGATGCCGAAGCCGATCTTGTTGCCCGCGGTCATGTAGCCGTCGGCGTTCTCCTTCTTGCGGCCGATGCCGAGCGTCATGAGCAGCGTGCCGCCGTAGAAGACGACGAGCAGCACGACGACTGCGATGATTCCGAGCTGTGCGATCTCCTGCGCGGGCGGCATCCAGTTCCTCTCATCCAGCGCCCACCGCTGCCGTGCGGGCACGCCGGATGACGTGCCGCGCTACGGCTCATATCGAGTCCGGCTCGATCTCGCGGGCGTCTCCCGCGGGGCGCCACCGGCGCCGCACAAGCGGGTCTGCGATGCGGTCAGCATGCGACTCAGGCGAGGCGATCAAGCACCGGTGCTGGCCATCGGCCAGTCCTTTCACACTCTCATGAAAGCGCGCCCATGGCGAATCGAGAGGCTCGCGCGACAGCGGATCGACCGGCCCCCGAGGGGCAGGCAGGCGCGTCAGCGGCGGGCGAGCTCGACCAGCACCTCAGCGTGCTCGGTGTGCGGGAACATGTCGAACACGCGCCCCCGCAGCGGCCGGAAGCCGGGCATCGCCGCGAGGTCCTTCGCGAGCGTCGCCGGGTTGCAGCTCGAGTACACGACACGGTCCACGGCGGATGCGTCCAGTCGCGCCGCGAGGGACCCGATGCCGCGGCGCGGCGGGTTCACGACCACGAGCTCGGGCGCCTGCGCGCCCTCGAGATCGACCGAGCCGGCGTCGCCGACCGCGAACGACGCATCCGCCCCCAGCTCGGCCGCCGTCTCGCGGGCGGCCTGGACGCCAGAGGCCGTGACCTCGACGCCCGCGACGCGCCGACCCGGGCGCGCGGCATGCAGCGCGAACCCGCCGACGCCGCAGTAGAGATCGAGCAGGCTCGCGGGGCCGGCCTCGTCGATCCAGGCGGTCGCCTGCCGGTAGAGGGCGGATGCGACGGCCGTGTTGGTCTGGAAGAAGCTGCGGGGGCGCAGGCGCAGGCCGATGCCGTTGACGCGCATGACGAGCACGCCCGCGCCGGCGAGCAGCAGCTCCTCGTCACCCTCGAGCACGGCCTTGTGCTCGGGCTGCAGGTTGACCGAGACGCTCGCGAGCGGCAGCGCGTCGAGCAGGCCGAGGTGCTTGCGGATGCGCGACAGCGCCTCGCTCGAGCGCAGCACGATGCGCAGCGCGAGCTCGCCGTCGGGAGACGAGGTGAGGATGAGGTGCTTGAGCTCCCCGCGCCGGCTCGGCACGTCGTACGGGGTGAGTCGCGCGTCGCGCACGAGCCGCTCGATCGCGCGCATCGCGTCGACGATCGGCCGCTCGTGGAGCGGGCACGCCTGCAGGTCGATGCCCGTGCCGTCGGCCGCGAGGATGCCGATCGTCGGGGCGTCGAGGGTGCCGGCGACGGCCATCTTGGCCTTGTTCCGGAACCCTCCGACGGCACTGGCGTGCGGCGCATCCCACGCCATCTCGGGCAGCAGCGCCTCGATGCGCGCCTGCTGCTCGGCGAGCTGGCGCGCGTACGGCGTCTCGAGCAACGTGCAGGAGCGGCAGCGCCAGGCGTCGAAGTAGGCGCAGTCGAGGTCGCGCTGCTCGACGATCTGCATCCGTTCAGCCTACGGCCGCGCGACTGCCGCATCGGCGACGGGTGCGCGTGCGCCCGACACCTGCTGCTGCGCTCGACGCGTGCACTTGCGCCCGACATGTGCATGTGCGTCCGACACGTGCCGGCACGTCAGCACCGATGGGGCGCAGCTGCACCAGTCGCCGTACGGCCTGCTCTGGGGCGACGCTGGCGGCGAGAGCCGCCGGCGCCTCAGGCGGCGCCGTCGAACAGGCTCGTGACCGAGCCGTCCTCGAAGACCTCGGTGATGGCGCGGGCGAGCAGCGGGGCGATCGAGAGCACCTCGAGCTTCTCGAAGCGCTGGTCGTCGCGCAGCGGCAGCGTGTCGGTGACGACCACCTTGTCGATGACGTCGGAGTTGAGGATCTCGCCCGCCGGGTCGGAGAAGATCGCGTGCGTCGCGGCGACGATCACGTTCGTCGCGCCGTTGGCCTTGAGCGCCTCGGCCGCCCGCACGATGGTGCGGCCGGTGTCGATCATGTCGTCGACCAGCAGGCACGTGCGGCCACGCACCTTGCCGACGATCTCGTGCACCGAGACCTGGTTCGGCACGAGCGGGTCGCGGCGCTTGTGGATGATGGCGAGCGGCGCGCCGAGCTTGTCGCTCCAGACGTCGGCGACGCGCACGCGGCCCATGTCGGGCGAGACGACCGTGAGCGTCTCGGGGTCGACGGTGTGCTTGAAGTGCTCGAGCAGCACCGGCATGGCGAAGAGGTGGTCGAAGGGGCCGTCGAAGAAGCCCTGGATCTGCGACGCGTGGATGTCGATCGACATGATGCGGTCGGCGCCGGCGGTCTTGAACAGGTCTGCGATGAGGCGCGCCGAGATGGGCTCGCGGCCGCGGCCCTTCTTGTCCTGCCGCGAGTAGGGGTAGTAGGGCATGACGACCGTGATGCGCTTGGCGCTCGCGCGCTTGAGCGCGTCGACCATGATGAGCTGTTCCATGAGCCACTCGTTCACGGGCCGGCAGTACGACTGCAGGATGAACACGTCGGCACCGCGCACCGACCCCTGGAAGCGGGCGTAGATCTCGCCGTTCGCGAAGGTGCGGATGTCGACGTCCATGAGGTCGGCACCCATCTCTGCCGCGACGGAGCTCGCGAGCTCGGGGTGCGACCTGCCGGTCGCCAGAACGAGGTGCTTGCGGTTCTTCGCGACGATCGATCCCACTCGGGTGCCTCCTAGGCCTCAGGTGCCTCGTTGTTCGCCGCCGCTGCCGCGTCGGCCGCCTTCGTCCCAGGGCGATTCGCCTCGACCCAGCCCGTCATGTTGCGCTGCGGGGCGACCGAGATCGCCAGCGCGCCAGGCTCGACATCCTTGCGGACGACCGTGCCTGCACCAGTGTAGGCGCCGTCGCCGATCGTCACGGGCGCGACGAACACGTTGTCGCTGCCGGTGCGGACATGCGAGCCGATGGTCGTGCGGTGCTTCTCGACGCCGTCGTAGTTGGCGGTGATGGTGCCCGCCCCGATGTTGGAGCCGTCGCCGACGGTCGTGTCGCCGATGTACGACAGGTGCGGGATCTTGCTGCCGGCGCCGATCTGCGTGTTCTTCGTCTCGACGAAGGTGCCGACCTTGCCGTCGTCGCCGACGACCGAGTTGGGGCGCAGGTAGGCCCACGGGCCGACGGATGCGCGGGCACCGATGACGGAGAGGGTCGCGTCGGTGCGCTTCACGACCGCGTCCTCGCCCACCTCGGTGTCGACGAGCGTCGTGTCGGGCCCGATCGTCGCGCCGGCCGCCACCGCGGTGGCGCCGTGCAGCTGGGATCCGGGCAGGATCGTGACGTCCTCGGCGAGCGAGACGTCGACGTCGATCCACGTCGACGCGGGGTCGGCGACCGTGACGCCGTCGCGCTGCCAGCGGCGGATGATGCGGTCGTTGAGCTCGTGCGCGGCCGCGGCGAGCTGCACGCGGTCGTTGATGCCCCAGATCGCCCAGCTGTCGGAGCACGCGACCGCCGCGATGCGGCCGCCGGAGGCCTGGATGCGCACCGCGGCGTCGGTGAGGTACATCTCGCCCTGCGCGTTGTCGCGGTCGATGGTCGCGAGCGCCGCCCGCAGCGCGGCGGCGTCGAAGACGTAGATGCCGCCGTTGACCTCGTCGATCGCGCGCTCGGCCTCGCTCGCGTCCTTCTGCTCGACGATGCGCTGGAACGCGCCGGCGTCGTCGCGCACGATGCGGCCGAGCCCCGTCGGGTCGGGCAGGTGCGCCGAGAGCAGCGTCAGCTGGTTGCCCTCGCGCTCGTGCTGGTCGATCAGGCCGCGCAGGGTGTCGGCGTCGATGAGCGGCACGTCCCCCGAGAGCACGACCACGTGCCCCTCGAAGCCCTGCAGCGCATCCAGCCCCTGCTCGACGGCGCGGCCCGTGCCGGGCACGTCGTCCTGGTCGGCGATGAGCACGTGCGGGGCGAACTCGAGCACGGCCTCGGCCATGCGGTCGCGCTCGTGCCGCACGACCGTGACGATCGACGCGGGGTGCAGCTCGCCGGCGGTGCGCAGCACGTGCGCGATGAGCGGCTTGCCCGCGAGCGGGTGCAGCGGCTTGGGCGTGCGGCTCTTCATGCGGGTGCCCGCGCCGGCGGCGAGGACGATGACGGCGACCTGGGGCACGGGCTCTCCCATCGGATGCGTACGGTTGCGCCCCCAGGCTACCGGCGCGCTGAGGGGGGCGGCCCCTGGCGGCCGCGCCACCCGTCGCGCAGGCCGCGCAGCATGGCACGGGCGTTGCGGATGCGGGGGGTCGCGAACGCCGTCATGCGGCCGAGCTTGAAGAGCATGCGCGGCACGTCCTGCGCCGTCCACACGCGCGGCGTGCCAGGCCGGCGCCAGAGCGCCGCGCGGTTGCGGGTCATCATGTAGAGGCGCAGCGGGGAGTGCACGAACATGGTCGCGCCGCCGGGCAGCCGCACGAGCTCGTCGCCGATCGTGTGCAGCATGCGGGCGTCGGCGACGCCGACGAGCTGCAGGCCGGCCGCCTTGGCGCGGAAGCACCACTCCATGTCGACGCTGTCGATGAACAGGCCCTCGTCGAACCCGCCGGCCGCCTCGAGCGCTGTGAGCGGGATGAGCGAGCCGGAGGAGATGAGGAAGTCCGCGTCGACGTCGCCGCCGGGCGGCGCGTGGAGCTTGCGGTTGAGCGGGAAGCCGAACCGCACGAACGGGGCCCGCTCGCCGCTGCGCGCGTCGACGAAGGTGGGGCCGACGGCGCCGAGCGGGCCGCGCGCCGCGCGGGCGTCGGCATGCCGCAGCAGCGCGTCGACGCAGCCGGGCTCGAGCAGCGAGTCCTGGTCGAGCAGCAGCACGAAGCGGGCGCCGCGCTCGCGGGCGATCTCGGCTGCGCGGTTGTAGGCGGCGCCGAGCCCGCGGTTGGAGGGCTCGCGCACGACGTCGACGCCTGCGGGGATCTCGGTCTGCTCGCTCCAGTGCGCGCCGTCGGTCGGCGGACTGTCGTTGTCGAGCACCACGAGCGCGCCGACCTGCGCGGCCGCGCGGGCGAGCACGTCGGCGATCGCGGCGTCGGGCCGGTAGGTGACGGCGACGGCGACGACGTCGGCGGCGGTGGCGGTGGAGGGCATGGGCACCAGTCTGGCGGATGCGCGCGGCGCCGCTCGGGCGCGACTAGCCTGGTAGCCGCGATCCGCCATGGTGTAACGGCAGCACAGCGGCCTTTGGAGCCGTTTGTCCAGGTTCGAATCCTGGTGGCGGAGCAAGAGGCCACGATTGGCCTCTTGCGACGTCACCAGTCGCGAGCGTCAGCGAGCGAGGGCGGAGCAAGAGGCCACGAGCGCGCGTGCGAGACTTGCCCCCATGGCTGCAGCGCACGGCGACGACGTCGACCGCATCATGCACCAGTGGATGCACGTGCGGCCCGACGCGGACGTCACGCCGCTCGCGGTGCTCAGCCGCATGACGCGCATCTCGCGGCAGCTCGGCCGCGTGCGGGCGGAGGCGTTCCAGGCGGCGGGGCTCGAGCCCTGGCAGTGGGACGTCGTGGCCGCGCTGCGCCGAGCCGACGGGCCGCTCAGCCCCAAGGACCTCATCGCACAGACGATGGTGACGAGCGGCACGATGACGAACCGCATCGACAACCTGGTCGCATCCGGCCTCGTCGAGCGCGTCGAGGGCTCGACCGATCGCCGTGTGCGGCTCGTCGCGCTCACCGACGAGGGCATCGACCGCGTCGACGTTGCGCTCGACGCGTTGCTCGAGGCGGAGCGGCGACTGCTGCGCGACATCCCCGCCGACGACCAGGCGCGGCTGGCCGAGCTGCTGCGGGTGCTCGCTGACGCGATGGTGTAGCCCTGTTCCGATCGACGCCGCGGGCGTCGATCGCTCACGTGACCTCAGCCCGGCACCACTGAGGCGCTGTAGAGGTAGAGGACAACGGGCAGGCTCATGTAGAAGGCAACTCTCGTCGTGCGGTTGCGAGCCACGATGACTCCCACCCCATACACGCTGGAGGTGCTCGTGTAGGCCAGCACGGGACCGCCGCTGTCGCCTCCGACCACCAGCGAAGAGGACGGGTACGGATCCGCCGAATATAGGTTGCAGACTCTGATGGTCTGGCTGATCGGAGGGTCGTACGTCACATCGACGCAGCCGGTTCGGCTCGAGACGACAGTGCCCGTAGTCTGCCCTGAGTTGTGACCGGAGAACCCGACACGCGCTCCAGCACTCGATGCGACGGAGCCGATGACGCCCACCTCGCGGTCGCCGGTGCACCGCGCGCCGAGCCAGACGCGGCCCGTTGTCGCCGGCGCCCCTTGGATGACCGCGAAGTCACCATTCGAGTTGAGGATGCGAGATCCGGTGTGGCCGATGAACGCGTTCCCCGACAAACCGGCCCAGCAAAGACTCGTTCCGTTCCGCACCGTCTGAACGTTCGCGGACGAGCAGTGCGCCGCCGTCAGCAGGAAGGCACCGTGGGAGTTCTGAATCTTGAACGCTGCGCTGCAGGAGAGCCAGTCACCCGCGGTGTAGGTCTGGATCGCGATGCCAGCATTGAAGCCATCTGTGTCGTTGGCGCGATGTGACGCTGGCTCGACGGTACCGGTCTGCACCGTCACAACGATCATGCCGGGATGTTGTCGCTGCAGTTGGAGAAGGATGTCCAGCTCCAGCGAAGCCGGATCCGCGACGCCGACCTCCAGCTGCCCGCTGCGATTCGGCGCGATCGATTCCACCCCGCCTGCGGTTCCCATCTGGTCGCCGATCAATGAGAATGCCGAACATAGTTCGTCGAACGTCCACGCAAGTTCATCGCCGAGCAGCCACTCGATCTCCGGGTTGAAGCCTCGAGCGGCGAGTTGATCAAGCGTATCGCTGATCAGTTGTGGTGCATCGACGTCGCCACGCTCGGCACTGGGGTAGATGGTCGTCACATCCTGGCCGACGTCGACGAAGGCGATCGCATCCGGGTGCTCCGTCAGCAACTCGAACTCGAGCGCGAAGCTCGTAGAACCAGGCCAATCATCACCGGCAGGGACGGGTACCAGTCCCATGAGCAAGCGGCAGTCATCGATCTCTGCCGGCGTCGGGATCGGCTCTGGTACTACGCCAGGCGGCACCGGTGCAGTGGTTGACGACTCTCCTGGAGCGGCACTCGTGCATGCCATCAGCATCATGGCGCCAGCCAGCAGGGTTAGGATCCGGAACCGTCTGTTCATCGAGTGCCTCCGTCGACCGAACCACGATGGCCCAAAGTGTGACGCCCAGTGCGGTACCCGTCAACGTCGTGAAGCTCCCAGGCTTGCGCGGATCAGCGCGTTCGAGGCGGCCGGGCGTCTCCGTGCGGCATCGACCACGTCAACGTGGCGCTCGACACAGCGGCGGCTGCTGCGATCGATCCTCGCGCCGCAAGTGCTCGCAGCTGGCGGAACTCATGCGGCAGCTCTCGGACGCGATGCTGTAGCCGCCGGGCCCGCCGAGCTCCCGAATCGCGGCTTCTCGAGCGGCGAACCCGAAGTTCGGGGAAGTCCGGCGGATGCGCGAGGTCAGTAGCGGTAGTGCTCGGGCTTGAAGGGGCCCTCGACGGGCACGCCGATGTAGGCGGCCTGGCGCGGCGTGAGCTCGGTCAGGCGTGCGCCGAGCGCGTCGAGGTGCAGCCTCGCCACCTCCTCGTCGAGCGCCTTCGGCAGGCGGTAGACGCCGAGTTCGTAGTCCTTCGTCGCGAGCTCGATCTGCGCGAGCACCTGGTTCGAGAACGAGTTCGACATCACGAAAGACGGGTGGCCGGTCGCGTTGCCGAGGTTCATGAGCCTGCCCTCGGAGAGCACGAGGATCGAGCGGCCGCCGGGCATGCGCCACTCGTGCACCTGCGGCTTGATCTCGATGCGCTCGGCACCGGAGCGCTCGAGCGCGGCGATGTCGATCTCGTTGTCGAAGTGCCCGACGTTCGCGACGATCGCGAGGTGCTTCATCGACTCCAGGTGCTCGAGCGTGAGCACGTGCTCGTTGCCCGTCGTGGTGATCCAGATGTCGGCGGTCGCGAGCTCGTCCTCGACGCGCGCGACCTGGAAGCCGTCCATCGCCGCCTGCAGCGCGCAGATGGGGTCGACCTCGCTCACGATGACGCGCGCGCCCTGCCCCCGCAGCGCCTCGGCCGCGCCCTTGCCGACGTCGCCGTAGCCGACCACGAACGCGGTCTTGCCGCCGATGAGCACGTCGGTCGCCCGGTTGAGGCCGTCGGGCAGCGAGTGGCGGATGCCGTAGCGGTTGTCGAACTTCGACTTCGTCACCGAGTCGTTCACGTTGATCGCCGGGAACAGCAGGCGGCCCTCGGCGAAGAGCTGCTCGAGGCGGTGCACGCCCGTGGTGGTCTCCTCCGTGACGCCTCGCAGCTGCTCGGCGATGCGCGTCCAGCGCTGCGCGTCGTCCTCGAGCGTGCGCTCGATGAGCGCGTCGATCACGCGCAGCTCCTCCGGAGCGCCCTCGGGCGTGACGGGCGCGCTGCCCGCGACCTCCGCATCCCGCCCCCGGTGCACGAGCATCGTGGCGTCGCCGCCGTCGTCGAGGATGAGCGTGGGGCCCTCGGCGAAGTCGAAGATGCGGTTGGTGCACGCCCAGTACTCCGTGAGCGTCTCGCCCTTCCAGGCGAACACGGGCACGCCGGCGGGCGACTCGACGGTGCCGTCGCCGACGACGACCGCCGCGGCGGCCTCGTCCTGCGTGGAGAAGATGTTGCAGCTCGCCCAGCGGACGTCGGCGCCGAGCGCGACGAGCGTCTCGATGAGCACCGCGGTCTGCACCGTCATGTGCAGGCTCCCCGCGATGCGCTGGCCCGCGAGCGGTTGCGTGTCGGCGTAGCGGCGGCGCAGCGCCATGAGGCCGGGCATCTCGTGCTCGGCGAGGCGGATCTGGTGGCGGCCGGCCTCGGCGAGGCCGAGGTCGCGCACCTGGTGCTCGAGGATGCGGGGGGCGGTGTCGGTCATGCCGACCATCCTCCCACCTGCCGGGTGCGTCAGCGCCGCGCGGGCGCAGCCCCCGTCAGCCGGCGGGCAGCGCGGCGACGAACTCCTCGAGCAGCTCGAACTGGTCGCGCGGCGCGAAGCCGGTGGCCTCGAGCTTCGCGAGCCGCATGGCGCTGTGGCGCGGGCGGGGCGCGATGCCCGTGCGGCTGGCGAAGTAGGCCTCGGTGCTCACGGGCGAGACGCTGCCGGCGTCGGCGCCGACCAGGCGGTAGACGCGCTGCGCGATCTGCGCCCAGCTGGCCGCCTCGCCGCCGTTCGAGACGTTGTACGTGCCGTACGGCGCGCCGCTGACGAGCAGGTGATCGATCGCCCGCGCGAGCTCGCTCGCGAACGTGAGCCTGCCGATCTGGTCGTCGACGACCTCGGGTGCGACGCCGCGGCGCGCGAGCGACGCCATCGTCGCGACGAAGTTGCGGCCCTCCCCCACGACCCACGAGGTGCGCACGATGTAGTGCTTGGGCGCCGCCGCCACGGCGAGGTCGCCGGCCGCCTTCGTCTGCGCGTAGACGCCGAGCGGGCAGAGCGGGTCCTGCTCGTCGCGCTCGCCGGACTGATCGGCGTAGACGTAGTCGCTCGAGACGTGCACGAGCGTCAGCCCGTGCTCGGCCGCGACCGCCGCGAGCCGGGCGGGGCCCGTCGCGTTCACCGCCCAGGCGTCACGACGGCCCTCATCGGTCTCAGCCGCATCCACCGCCGTGTACCCGGCGGCGTTGACGATCGTGCCGTAGGCCGACCATCGGATGGCGTCGAACGTGGCCGGATCGGCCAGGTCGAGCGTCTCGCGGCCCGCGAACTCGACGTCGGCGCGACCGGCCCACTGCTGCCGCAGCGCCCGGCCGAGCTGCCCGTTCGCGCCCAGCACGAGCGTCTTGCGCGGCGGCATCGGCGCGACGTCGGCGAGCATCGGGTGCGCCTTGTCCTTCTCGCTCAGCTCCGCCTCGTCGAGCGGGATCGGCCACTCGATCGCGGCCGTCGGGTCGGCGAGGTTCAGGAACGTGTACTCGCCCTGCGCGTCCTGCGACCAGTGGTCGTTGACGAGGTACGAGTAGGCGGTGTCGGGCTCGAGCGCCTGGAAGGAGTTGCCCACCCCGCGCGGCACGAACACCGCGATCGAGGGGTCGATCTCGATCGTGAAGGTCGCGCCGAAGGAGTCGCCCTCTCGCAGGTCGACCCAGGCGCCGAACACGCGCCCGGAGGCGACCGAGATGTACTTGTCCCACGGCTCGGCGTGGATGCCGCGAGTGACGCCCGGCTGCTCGTTGAAGGAGATGTTGTTCTGCACCGGCCCGAAGTCGGGCAGCCCCAGCGCCAGCTGCTTCTCGCGCTGCCAGTTCTCCTTGAACCAGCCGCGGTTGTCGCCGTGCACCGGCAGATCGATCACCAGGAACCCGGGGATCGGCGTCTCGCGCACCGCCAGCTGCTTGCCCGTCTCCATCAGCGCATCCCTCGTCGTCTCAGTCCTCGGTGCATCCGCGGGCCGGCTCAGTGCCCGGCCTGCGCGTACTTGGCCTCCGCGGCCGCCTTCTGCGGCCGCCACCACGCCTCGTTCGCCCGGTACCACTCGATCGTGTCGGCCAGGCCCGACTCGAAGTCGGTGAACGCCGGCTCCCAGCCGAGCTCCTCGCGCAGCTTCGTCGCGTCGATCGCGTACCGCAAGTCGTGGCCCGCGCGATCCTTCACGTGATCGAACGCGTCCGGCTCCTGCCCCATGAGCCGCAGGATGGCCTGCACGACCTCGAGGTTGTTCTTCTCGCCGTCGGCGCCGATGAGGTACGTCTCGCCCGAGCGGCCCGACTCCAGGATGCGCAGCACCGCCGACGAGTGGTCGTCGGCGTGGATCCAGTCGCGCACGTTCTCGCCCGCCCCGTACAGCCGCGGCCGCACGCCGTCGATCACGTTCGTGATCTGCCGCGGGATGAACTTCTCCACGTGCTGGCGCGGCCCGTAGTTGTTCGAGCAGTTCGACAGCGTCGCCTCGAGGCCGAACGAGCGCACCCACGCGCGCACGAGCAGATCCGAGCCCGCCTTCGTCGACGAGTAGGGGCTCGAGGGGTTGTAGGGCGTCTCGGGCGTGAACTTCGCCGGGTCGTCGAGCTCGAGGTCGCCGTAGACCTCGTCGGTCGAGATGTGGTGGAAGCGCGTGCCGTGCCGGCGGGCGGCCTCGAGCAGCACGAACGTGCCGATGAGGTTGGTGTGCACGAACGGCGACGGGTCGGTCAGCGAGTTGTCGTTGTGCGACTCGGCCGCGTAGTGCACGACCGCGTCCGCGTCGCCCACCAGGCCGTCGACGAGCGACTCGTCGGCGATGTCGCCCACCACGAGCCGCACGCGGTCCTCCGGCAGCCCCGCGAGCGTCGCCCGGTCGCCGGCGTAGGTGAGCTTGTCGAGCACCACCACGTCGTGGTCGGTGTGCTCGATCACGTAGTGCACGAAGTTCGAACCGATGAACCCGGCGCCGCCGGTCACGAGGAGCTTGCTCATGGCTCCCAGCGTAGTGTCCGGGCGGCGGTGCCCCTGCCCGGCGATGTGCTCGGGCGAGCGGATGCGCCGCGGCCGTCAGGCGGACGGCGAGCGGATGCGCCGTGCCAGTCAGGCGGACGGCGAGCGGATGCGTCGTGGCCGTCAGGCGCGGATGAGCGCGAGCACCTCGTCGCGGATCGCGTCCATCGTCGGCTGCCGCTCGGCCTCGGCGTTGAGCCGCAGCAGCGGCTCGGTGTTCGACGGGCGCACCGAGAACCACCACGCGCCGTCGGGCGCGGTGACGGTGAGCCCGTCGAGCTCGTCGAACTCCGCCCTGCCTGCGAACGCCTCGACGATGCGCGTGTAGGCGGCGGGCACGTCGGCGACCGTCGAGTTGATCTCGCCCGAGGCGAAGTAGGGCGTGTAGCGGGCGGCGAGCTCGGACATCGGCTCGTCGTGCGCGCCGAGCGTCGCGAGCACGTGCATCGCGGCGAGCATGCCGTTGTCGGCGCCCCAGAAGTCGCGGAAGTAGTAGTGCGCCGAGTGCTCGCCGCCGAAGATCGCGCCCGTCTCAGCCATGCGGTCCTTGATGAGCGAGTGGCCGACGCGCGTGCGCACGGGCGTGGCGCCGGCGTCGGCGATCACCTCGGGCACGACCCGGCTCGTGATGAGGTTGTGGATCACGACGACGTCGCGCTCCCCCTCGGCCTGCACGCGGCGGATCTCCCGCTCGGCGACGATCGCGGCGACCGCCGAGGGCGAGACCGCCCCGCCGCGCTCGTCGATCACGAAGCAGCGGTCGGCGTCGCCGTCGAACGCGAGCCCGATGTCGGCGCCGTGCTCGACGACCGCGGCCTGCAGGTCGACGAGGTTCGACGGCTCGAGCGGGTTCGCCTCGTGGTTGGGGAACGTGCCGTCGAGCTCGAAGTACATCGGCTCGATCTCGATCGGCAGCGCGCCCAGCCCGGCCGCCTCGCCGAGCACCGCGGGCACGGTCATCCCGCCCATGCCGTTGGCCGCATCCACCACGACCTTGAGGGGCCGGATGCGCGAGAGGTCGACGAGCGAGCGCAGGTGCGCCGCGTAGTCGGCGAGCACGTCGCGCTCAGTGAGCCCGCCGCGCCGGGGCGCGTCGGGGATCCCCGCGTCGAGGTAGCGCTGCGCGCCGTCTCGGATCGCCGCGAGGCCCGTGTCGAGGCTCACGCCGCGCGCGCCCGCGCGCGAGAACTTGATGCCGTTGTAGGCGGCGGGGTTGTGGGATGCGGTGAACATCATCGCGGGCGCGTCGAGCGAGCCGGAGGCGAAGTAGGTGCCGTCGGTCGAGCACAGCCCGATGAGCACCACGTCGGCGCCGCGCACCTGCGCGCCATCGGCGGCCGCCGCGGCGAGCGCCGGCGACGAGGGGCGCATGTCGTGCCCGATGACGATCGGCGCGGCGGTGCCGACCTCGTCGGCGAACGCGGCGGCGAGCGCGCGCACGACCTCCTCGGTGAGCTGGCCGTCGACGAGGCCTCGCACGTCGTACGCCTTCACGATGTCCGTCAGCGCCATGATCCCTCTTCCGACTCGGTGCGCGCCTCAGCGGCTCGCGTGGCCCGGCTCGTAGCGCACGACCTGCCAGCCGGACGGTCCGGCGGCGCGGTCCGCGTGCGGCTCGCACAGGTCGTAGCTGCCCTCGATCGCCCCTCGCCGGCTGGCCGGCTGGAGGGGCCCGACCACGAGCAGCTGCGCCTCGTAGTCGACGGTGACGGTGCGGTCGGCGTACCGCCGGCACCCGGGCCGCGAGCACGTCCTGTCGTCCATCCGCTCAAGGCTACCCGCGCCGCGGCCAGAGGCCGCGCGACACGTAGGATGTGGCCATGCCCGCGCGCCAGCACTCCCGTGGATCGCGCCACGGCCGCGAGATGCGGTCATCGGTCGCCGGGCCCGTGCTGCCGTTCCTGTCCTCCCGCGAGACGCGCTTCGAGGACATCGCGGCGGATGCGGCCGACTACGTGACGTCGCTGTGGCCGGCGGAGCTGGGCGACGTGCAGTTCCGCTGGGCCGACATGCCCCCGCGCGCGCTCGCCGACCGCATCGACGAGGTGCCGGAGTGGGCGGTCGACACGGCCCGCCGCACGATCACGATCTACCGGCTGCCGCTGCAGCGGCTGCCGCGCGTGCACATCGACGACGAGTGGCATCGCCAGATCGCGATCGAGGGCGCCGTCTTCCGCGCCGCCGCCGAGCTCATCGGCCGCGACCCGTGGGAGGTCGCGCCGGATCGCTGGCGGCACCACTAGTCGACGGCCGGAGGCCGCGCTCGACCGCTGCGGGCGGCACCGGTCTGGAGACGCGCGCGGCGCGCTCCCCGACCGGCGAGAGCGGTCAGTGCAGCACCTGCACGCCCTGCGCTGCAGGGCCCTGCGGGCTCGCGGTGAAGCCGCCGACGCGGCTCTCGCTGCGGTAGACGACCGAGATCACGAGGTCGTCGCCCGTCACCTCGACCGATCCGCCGTCGACGGCCTGCTCGTGCACGCCGTTCGCGGCGAGCGCCACGGCCTGCCCGTCGATCGTGATCTCCTGGTCGGCATCCGACGCGCTCACGACGTGCAGCGTCGCGCCCGGCCCGTCCGGCACGGCGATCGCCGACGTGCCGGAGCGGGGCTGGCCTCCCGCGGTCCAGTCGAAGTCGAGCCCGTCGCCCGAGATCGCGACCGTGCGCGCGCCCGCGACGACCGGCGCATCCGCCTCGACCCTGATCGCGAGGGTGCCGACCGGCAGCTCCTCGAGCGGGAAGTCGGTGACGCGGCCAGCGTCGAGCACGCCCTCCGACTCGATCGTGCCGCCGTCAGCCGTCTGGAACACCAGCCGCACGGCGCCGCCGGTGGGCGAGAGCAGGCGCAGCACCGGCACGGTGTCGTCGTAGTCGGCCTGCGTCTCGAGCCCGGAGGGCTCGGTCACCTCGACGCCGGGCAGCACGGCGCGCGTGAGCGCCGGCACGGGGTCGACCATGTCGAAGCCGCCGCGCTCGAGGCCGCGCGTGGTGGTCTGCTGCAGGTGCGCGGCGACGGGGGCGCCGGCGGATGCGACGTGCACGACCGCGTCGGCCACGCCCGGTGCGAGCGCGGCGAGGTCGAGCACCTCCTGTGTGCCGGGCGCGATGGCGATGCCGGTCGACCCGACCGACTCGACGGCTCCGTCCGGGCCGTAGACGGTGACGTCGACGCTCGCGGACACCTCGGCCGCATTGGCGATCGTGAGCACGGTCTGCCTGCCGGTGCGCGTCGAGCCGCCCACGAGCCACTGGTCGAGACTCGTCTCGGCGCACTCGCTCGCCGCGTACCCGCGCATCGACTCGATGTCGACGCTCATGCCCTGCGCGGCCGAGAGCGTCGACGGCTCGTTGCGCTGCGTGATGCTCAGCCCGCCGGCGGCGCCATCCGCGCCCGGCACGCGCAGCTCCGACTGCTCGACGTCGCCGCCGAGGCTGCCGATCGCCACCTGCGGGTCGGCGACCGCGGCGATCGCGAGCGCGTCCTGGCCGTCGGACGTGCCCACGCGCAGCGCGGGGCCTGCGCACACGCGCGATTGCAGCGGCGACGCTGGCTGCACGTGCGTCGCGGGCGGCTCGGTCTGCACGCGCGCCTGCTCGGGCAGCGCGTTCGCTCCCAGCACGGCGCCGACGCCGAGCGCGATCGCCGCGGCGCCCGCGAGCGCGCGGGCGCTCCAGCGCACGACGTCCCTGCGCTCGATGCCTCTGCGCGCCTCCGCCGCGTCGTTGGCGGCCGCCTCCCGGTCGGTCAGCGAGACGTCGCTGGCGATGTCGCCGCCGCGCGCCGCGCTGGCCTCCGCCTCCGCCTCCGCCTCGAGCGCCAGCTCTTCGGGCGCGGGCCGGTGCTCGCGCGGCTCCTCGACCTCATCGATCGACGACGGGTCGTCGAACTCCTGCGAGTCGTCGAGCGGCTCCCGCTCGTCGTCGCGATCGCTCACTGCCACTCCCCCGCTCCGTCGACCCGTCTCGTGCGCACGCGCGCCCCGCGCCGCAGCGACGGCAGCGCCGCGACGACCGCTGCCGCGAGCGCCGCGAGCTGCCCGATCAGCAGCCAGCCGGCCCAACCGGGGCGCTCGACCGGCTCGGTCGGCGCCGCGTCGACGCGCTGCCACAGCAGCCCCGCCTCGGTCTGGCCGATCGCCTGCAGGTCGCCCCTGGCATCGAGCGAGCGCTGCGCGCGGTCGTGCAGGCCGGCGGCTCCCTCGCGCTCCTGCTCGAGCAGCACGAAGTGCACGCCGTGCTCGTCGAGCAGCGCCGTGACATCGGCGTCGCCGCCCGCTGACATGTCGACCGCGGCCTGCGCGAGCTCCGCCTGGGCACCTCCGGCGCTGCCGCGTACGAGCTCGCTCGTCGAGACGTCGTCGAGCGTCGTGCCGTGACCACGCTCGATGTCGACGCCGAGCGTGCTGCGCCCGAGCGGATGCAGCACGAGCGTGCCGATCCCCGGATCCCGCTCGGCGGCCGCATCCACGAAGGCGGGCATGCGGCGCTCGGGCGCGGCGATGACCGTCGCGGGCAGCAGGAAGGATGTGGCGATCACGGGCACCGCGGCGGCCATGGCCGCGAGCGCCACGACGCCGCCGGGCACCGCGCCGCGCCGGTCGTCGATGTCGACGGCCACGACAGCGAGGCAGACGAGGGCGGCGAGCGCGAGCGACCCCCCGGTGCCCGCCCACACGGTGACGGGCTCGCCGTCGAAGCTCGTGAGGGCGAGGCGCGTGGCGCCGACCGCGGTCGCGTAGCCGGCCAGCAGCATGAGCACCCAGGGCCACGCCCGCGTGGGACGCAGGATCACGCCGGCGAGCGCGGCGAGCGCGAGCGGCGCGAGCAGCCCGAGCGCGAACCATGCCGGATCGGCCTCCGGCGCGAGCCAGGCGATGGCCACGTCAAGCGCCGCGAGCGTGCCGTCGGGGGCGAGCAGCGCCGCCTCGACCGGCGTCGGCGGCGAGGAGGGCTTCGGCACGCCCGGGTCGGCGAGCGCGGCGAGCGGCACGCCGTCGAGCCATCGCGCCACGATGACGGGCCCGAGCAGCGCGAGCGCGGGCACGAGCGCCGCGAGCGGCCGCAGCGGCGCGCGCCAGCCGACGCCGGCCGCGAGGAGCGCCAGCAGGAGCATCGCGGGCAGCAGCACGGGCGCTCCCGCGACGACCACCGCGAGCGGGATCGCGGCACCGCCGGCTGCACGCCAGGAGGTCGGCGCGCGCAGCAGCCCCGCGACTGCGACGGGCAGCGCGAGATGCGCGAGGAGGGCCCCGATGCGCCCGTCGACGATCGCGACGAGCAGGATGGGCGAGAGCGACCAGATCGCGGCCGCGACCGCCGGCGCCCAGCGCGAGGCGGTCAGCTGGCGCACGGCGAAGAACGCGGTGACGGATGCGATGGCGGGCGCGAGGAACAGCAGCAGCACGATCGCGGTCGAGGGGTGCCACGGCGTCAGCGATCCGAGCAGCGCCAGCATGATCGTGAACGGATCGGCCGGCCCCGTCACCTCGCCGAGCGCGTCGCGCGGGCCGGCGAGCGCATGCGCCCACAGCTCGACGAACGAGTCCGAGAGCGGCAGCATCGCGCCGCCGGTCGCCGCCGCCGCGCCGATCAGCTGTGGAGAGAGGACGACGCCGACGACGACCGCGAGCGCCGTCACCCACAGTCCCGCCCCCTCCACGAAGCCGACGCGCTCCTCGACGAGGCGATGCATCTGCTCGGGGTCGCCGAGCGAGCGGCGCTGCGAGCGCACGGTGCGCCAGGAGGCGCGCAGCGGCCGCAGCGACCGCCAGCTCGCGCGGCGCGCGGCGGCGATGCGGCGCCGCGCGCGTGCCGTCGCGCCGAACGCCACGAGCGTCGTGAGCGTCGCCTGCCACTCGGCGAGCACCGCCGCCGGGCGCTTCGCCACGAGGTGCGCGACCGTGCGCACGAGCCCCAGCGGCAGCAGCAGCAGCCAGTGCAGCACGAGCGCGACCGGGTTGGCGTAGGCGAGGCGCCGATGCAGCTGCGCGCGCCGCGAGATCGCGACGCGCTGGGCGTCGCCGACCGACCGGGCGGCGAAGTGCTCGGGGCCGCCGGCGCGCCGGATGCGGGCGCGCGGCTCGACGGCGACGCGGTGCCCGGCGAGGCGTGCGCGCACGCCCAGGTCGAGCCCCGCGTCGATCGAGCGCAGCGCGGGGTCGAAGCCGCCGATCGCGTCGTAGACGTCGCGGCGCACGAGCACGCCCGACTCGGCGACGCCGAGCTGATCGCTGTCGTCGTCGTGCTGCCCCTGGTCGAGCTCACCCTCGTGCAGCAGCAGGCTGCGGCCGAACGGCGTCATCGACTGCCCGAACTCCGCGAAGCGGTCCGGGGCCTCGGCGCGCATGACCTTGGGCCCCACCATCACGACGCTCGGATGCGACTCGACGTGGGCGAGCAGCGCCTGAAGCGCGCGGGGGTGCGGCGTCGCGTCGTGGGCGAGCAGCCACAGCCAGTCGCCCTCGGCGGCCTCGGGCAGCGAGGCGACGCCCTTCGCGATCAGCTGGCCGTACGGCAGGCGCTGCGCGGCGACGACGCTGCGGGCGCTCGAGCCCTCGAGCAGCGCGCGCGACTCGTCCTTCGACGCCGCGTCGACGGCGATCAGCCGGTCGGGCGCGACGGTCTGCGCGTCGATCGCCGCGAGGGTCGCCGGCAGATACGCGGCGCCACTGCTGGCCGCGAGCACGGCGAAGACCCTCGGATGCACTTGGCAAGGCTAGGCGGGAACGTCGCCGCAGCCCGGGGTTGCGGGCGGTGTGCCGCCCGATTCCTCGGCTCAGCGGATCGTGATCGCCTCGGTGCGCGGCGCCCTGGGCGCGATCTGCTTCCGCAGCGGACCGATCGCGAAGATGACGAGCAGCATCATGCCGTACTCGATCCAGGGGCGGGATTCCGCCAGCCCCTGCACGAACAGCGCGACCCACAGCAGTAGCGGGATGGCGTTGAGCGCCCGCTCTCCCACCGGTGCGCGGTAGAGGGCGCCGAGGCAGTTGGAGACCGCCCGGTACTGGATGCCCGCCCACAGCAGCACGCCGACGAGGCCGAGCTGCATGAACACGTCGAGCCACACATTGTGCGCCTGCAGGTAGACCATGCCGTGCATCTCGCCGAGCGTGTCGAAGGGCTCGACCCACGGCAGCCAGTAGCCGAGGTAGCCGACGCCCACGACCGGGCTCGTGAGGCCGAGGTCGATGACGCGCCCCCAGATGTCGAACCGCCCCGTCATGTCCGCGTCGCGGCCCAGGAACTCCGTCACCGCGTTCCAGTTGGCGACGATCAGGCCGACGAGCGCGAGACCGACCGCGATCGCCATGCCGAAGATGCGGTAGAAGGTCGCACCCCGCCAACGCACCCAGGCGACGACCAGGAAGGTCAGCACGCCGACCATCGCGGTCGCGAAGAGCACGGTCGCGCTGCGCGTCAGGGCGTGCGTGAGGATCGGCAGCGCGACCCAGACGGGCCACCACCGGTCGAGCCCGGCCGCCGCCCGGCAGCCCGCGATGACGAGCGCGACGAGCGCGACCATGCCGAGCAGGTTCGCGTTGCCCATGATGCCCTGGATGCGCCCGCCCTCGATCAGCAGCCCGCTCGACCAGTGCAGCTCGCCGCTGGCATCCGCCGGGTAGTCGGCCCAGAGCGGGAACAGTGGGCGTCGCAGCACGAGCGCGACGAACGCCTCGAACAGCAGGGAGGCGATCAGCAGGCCCTGCATGGTCCAGTGCGTCAGGTCGAGGATCAGCCGGTACGGCAGCGAGGCGATCAGCACCGCGCTCGCGACGGTGCCGATGAGCACGAACGACCCGACGAGCGACCACCCAGGTGCGATGGCCCAGATCGCCGAGAGCACCGCCATCGCCACGAACGCGACGACCGTGACCGGCATCCGCTGCAGGCGCACCCGCAGCAGGCCCAGCTCGATGAAGACCCAGATGAAGGTGAGCACCGCCATGGCTGCCCACATGGGGTAGCCGATGACGTTGCGCACCGCGTCGCCGGCGGCGGCGTTGGCGACGACCCAGGTCGCGAGCATCGCGCGGCGGCGCTGGTTCGTCATGTGCTCATCGTTCCACGGGACGCTGGGTGCGCGTCACCGGCGGCCGCCGCTCAGGCGAGCTTGCGGAGCTTGCGTCGCTCTCGCTCGGACAGGCCGCCCCAGATGCCGAAGCGCTCGTCGTTCTCGAGCGCGTACTCGAGGCACTGCTGGCGCACCTCGCACGTGTCGCAGATGCGCTTCGCATCGCGCGTCGAGCCGCCCTTCTCGGGGAAGAACGCCTCGGGGTCGGTCTCGGCGCACAGCGCGTCGGCCTGCCAGGACAGGGGGTGGTCGTCTGCCTCATCGCGGACGCCCGGAACCCCGAGCATGATCGGGTCGACGAACCAGTCGCCGGGCACGCCGCGTCGCAGCCCGCCCTCTTCGATGCCTCGCGCTGCTGTCGTGCTGCGCTGCACTCCCTCTCGCATGGCTTCCCCCGGTTCCTGCGGGACCCCGGCCGGGCCCGCGTTGCACCAATTACACCGGTGTAGTTCGCCTCGCGTCAAGTCGGAGATTCTAGGAGTGTCGCGCCCCTCGGGCCGGGAGTCGGGCGTCCGGCGTGTCGCGCTCGAGCGCGAGCCACGCCTCCTCGGAGGCCACAGAGAACGGCGCGTCGGCGTCGATCCACGCACCCTCCCCCGCGCGCAGCTCGTGCGCCTCCTCGTCGACGACGATGCGGGCGGGGCGCGCGGCGATCAGCAGCGCGCGCGCGGCCGGCGCGCGGTGCTCGCCGGCGACCCTGCGCAGCTCGAAGGGCGCGTCGGGCCGGTAGGCCGTGGCGCCCTCGAGCCGCTCCGCCGGCAGCCGCGGGTCGGCCAGGGGCGTGCGGTCGACGACCTCGAGCAGCTCGGCGACATCGATGTGCTTGGGCGTGAACGCGCAGCGCAGCACGTTGTCGCTCGCGCTCATGAGCTCGATGCCGAGGCCCGAGAGGTAGGCGTGCATGTTGCCGGCCGGCAGGTAGAGCGCCTCCCCGGGCTGCAGCGTCACGCGGTTGAGCAGGAGGGCGATGAGGATGCCGGGGTCGCGCGGGTGCGCGGCGACGAGGCGCGCGACGGTGTCGGCCTCGACCGGGTGCGCCGGCGCGATCGCGGCCGCGGCCGACGGCACGGCCTCGACCGCTCGCGCGACGTCCGCGGCGTCCGAGAGCAGCCACGCGAGCGCGTCGCCGGCGCGCACGTGCTCGGCGACCGGCGCGAGCCTCGCGTCCGCCGCGGCGAGCGCGTCGACGACCGCGAGCGCCTGCTCGTGCGGGCGGAAGCCGCTGAGCGCCTCGAACGGCGTGACCGCGACCACGAGCTCCGGCTTGGGGTGCGGGTCGCGATAGCAGCGCTCGGGCGCGTCGCGCGGGATGCCCGCGGCGTCCTCGCGCTCGAAGCCGGCCTTCGCTCGAGCGGCGTCGGGGTGCACCTGCAGCGAGAGCGGCTCACCCGCCGCGAGCACCTTCAGCAGGATCGCCGGGTGCCGCAGCTCGGCGGCGTCGAGCGCAGCGTCGAGTGTCGCGCCCGCGCCCGCGCCCGCCGTCACGAGCGCCGGGCAGCCCGGGTGCGCGCCGAACCACAGCTCTGCCTCGGGGTCACCGGAGCGGTCGCGGCCCAGGTAGTCCGCCAGGAGCGTCCTGCTGCCCCACGCGTAGTCCCTCGGCTCGTTGGCGATCGGCACAAACACGCCGCGGTCTCCTTCCGGCAGATTGGCATGAGCGTACCAACGGCGCGGCGGCGTCCCGCCCGCCGCCGTAGCCTGGCGCCGACGGCCGCCGGCCGGGAGCCACGCGGCGATCGCCGCCGACAGGAGGACCCATGACGTTCACGCCGCTCACGAGCGACTTCTACGGATTCGCCCGCGACCTCACCGACGCCGAGCAGGCCTCGCTCGCCGAGATCCGCGCGTTCATGGAGCAGCAGGTGCGGCCCGTGATCGACGAGCACTGGCACCGCGACGCCTTCCCGACCCAGCTCATCCCCGGCATCGCGGCGCTCGGCGTGGTCGGCCCCGGGTGGGCCGAGAGCGCCCGGTTCGAGAACTCGGCGGTCTACCGCGGCTGGGTGGCGCTCGAGATGAGCCGTGTGGACGCATCCGTCTCGACCTTCGTCGGCGTGCAGAACGGGCTCGTCGCGGGCTCGATCGGCGTCTGCGGCTCCGCCGAGCAGCGCGCCGAGTGGCTGCCGCGGCTCGCCGACTGCTCGGTGGTCGGCGCGTTCGGCCTCACCGAGCCGCTCTCCGGCTCGGACTCGGCGCAGGGGCTGCGCACGACCGCCCGGCGCGAGGGCGACGAGTGGGTGCTCGACGGCGAGAAGCGCTGGATCGGCAACGCCACGCACGCCGACATCGTCGTCATCTGGGCGAAGGACGTCGCCGACGGGCAGGTGAAGGGCTTCATCGTGCCGACCGGCACCGCTGGCTTCACGGCGACGAAGATCGAGCGCAAGATCTCGCTGCGCATGGTGCAGAACGCGGACATCGTGCTCGAGGGCGTGCGCGTGCCGGAGTCGATGCGCCTGCAGGAGGCGTCGAGCTTCCGCGACACCGGGCGGGTGCTGCGGCTCACGCGCGCCGAGGTGGCCTGGAGCGCGGTGGGCGTCATGGTCGGCGCGTACGAGGCGGCCGTGCGCTACACGACCGAGCGCGTGCAGTTCGGCAAGCCCGTCGCCGCGCACCAGCTCGTGCAGGATCTGCTCGCGAAGTCGCTCGGGCACATCACCGCCTCGATCGCGCTGTGCGTGCAGGTGTCGCGCATGCTCGACGAGGGCAGGCAGGAGGACGCCCACTCGGCGCTCGCCAAGGCGTACGCGACCACGCGCATGCGCGAGGTCGTCTCGTGGTGCCGCGAGGTGTGCGGCGGCAACGGCATCGTCACCGACTACGACGTGGCGCGGTTCTTCGCCGACGCCGAGGCGCTCTACACCTACGAGGGCACGGCGCAGATGAACTCGCTCATCGTCGGGCGCGCGATCACGGGCAGCTCCGCCTTCGTGTGACGGTCAGCGGCGAAGGCCCGAAAGGGCCTTCGCCCTCAGCTCCACCGGTCCCGGGACCCGGGACGGGTCCCGGCGCTGGGGTCGCGGCGAAGGCCCGAAAGGGCCTTCGCCCTCAGCTCCACCGCGCGCAGCGCACGTCCGAGCGCCCAGCCGGTCACGTTCGTGAGCGCCTCGCGCACGATGCCGGGCGTCATCTTGGAGACGCCCACCTCGCGCTCGCGGAACACGATCGGCAGCTCGACCACGACGGCGCCCGCCTCGAGCGCCCTGCGCGTCATGTCGATCTGGAAGCAGTAGCCCTGGCTGCGCACGCGCTCGAGCGGGATGCGGCGCAGCAGGTCGGCCGTGTAGGCGCGGCAGCCGGCCGTCATGTCGCGCACGGGCGAGCCGAGCATGACGCGCGCGTACGCATTGCCGATGCGCGAGATCGCCTCGCGATGCCACGGCCAGTCGGCGATGCCGCCACCCGCGACCCAGCGCGAGCCGATCACGAGATCCGCGCCCGGCGCCGCGCCGTCGCGCAGGCGAGCGAGCATGCGCGGGACCGCCTCGGCAGGGTGCGAGCCGTCGGCGTCGAACTCGACCACGGCATCCGCCCCTCGCTCGAGCGCGACTCGCATGCCGTGGAGGTAGGCGGCGCCGAGGCCCTCCTTCGCGCCGCGGTGCAGCACGCTGATGCGGGAGTCGGCCGCGGCCATGGCGTCGGCGAGCTCGCCCGTGCCGTCCGGGCTCGCATCATCGATCACGAGCACCTCGACCTCGGGGGCCGCCTGCAGCAGGCGGTCCATCGTGATCGGCAGCGCCTCGAGCTCGTTGTAGGTGGGCACGAGGACGACGACGCGCAAGATGGCTCCGGTTCGCTGAACGATGGCGGCGAGCAATCCTCGCACACGGGACCGGCCCGACTGCTGAGCACGCACGCCCCTGCGCTATCGTGGACGGTCGCCCATCCCGAGGAAGAGCCCGCATGACCATGCCCCGCCCCGTCGACGCGCCCGTGCGTCGCGAGCGCATGCTGTGGATGGATGGGCTCCGGGGACTCGCGATCGTGCTCATCGTGCTGCTGCACGCGACCGAGATGCTGCGCTCGATCGGCATGCTCCCGCACATCGCGATCGACATCTTCAACACCATCGCGTCGCCGTTCCGGATCCCGCTGCTCATGACGCTCTCGGGCATGCTGCTGGGCGGCTCGCTGTCGAAGGGCGCGGGGCGATACGTCACCGGCAAGCTGCGCGCGATCGCGTGGCCGTACGCCGTGTGGATGGCGATCCTGCTCCTGAACTTCCCGAGCCTCGGGCTCGAGACCGCGGTGCTCGGGCTGTGGGCGCCCAACACCTATCTCTGGTACCTCCACACGCTGCTGATCGCGTACCTCATCGCGCTCGCGCTGCGGCGGGTGCCTGCCTGGATCACGATGGTGGCCGCGCTGCTGCTCGCGGGAGTCGTCGGCCTCCTGCCGCTGCCCGAGGCGATCGAGATGATGCGGCCCGAGCGCACCCTGCTCATGCTCGGCTTCTTCTTCACCGGGCACCTGCTCATGCAGCACCTCCCCGCAGCGCTGCGGCTGCTGCGGCACCCGATCTCGATCGTCATCGGCGTCGTGTGCACCGGGAGCGTGGTGGTCGCCTCGCTGCAGCCGGGCAGCCACGTCTCGAACGACGCGCGCTTCGCGGCGCCCCTGCTCGTCTCGCTCACGGTCGGCGTCGCGCTGCTGTCGCTGCTGCCCTGGCGCGACCCGGTCTCCCGCTGGCTGCGATGGGTCGGTCGGCACTCGATCGTCTACTACGTCACGCACTGGATCACGATGTACTGGACCCTGCAGCTCGTCGCCGCCCCGCTCATCCCGCTCGGGTTCACGGAGGTCGTGGCCGCGATGGTGCTGGGCGCCATGCTCGCCGGTGCCGCGCTCGCGTGGCTCGTGCAGCTGCGGACCCCGGTGCGCTGGCTGTTTCGGATCTGACCCGGCCGGCCGATAGCATCGACGCGATGGCAGAGGAGGCCGTGGTGGCGCAGCAGCATGTCGTGGTGACCGGTGCGGCTGGCTACATCGGCAGGCACGTCGTGACGGCCCTGCTCGATGCCGGCGCACGTGTGACGGCCGTCGTGCGCCAGCAGCGCGCCTACCGCGTCGACGAGCGTGCCGAGATCATCGAGCTCGATCTGCTCGCACCCGATGCGCCGCTCGACCGGCTGACGGCCGACGTCCCGGATGCGGTGGTGCACCTGGCATGGGAGGCCGGCTTCGCGCACAACGCGCCCGCGCACATGCTGCGCCTGTCGGACCACTTCCGGGTGCTCGAGCACTTCGCCGAGGCAGGGGTGCGCCGCATCGCGGCGCTCGGCACCATGCACGAGGTCGGCAGGCACGAGGGCGCCATCACCGCTGAGACGCCCACGAACCCGATGTCGCTGTACGGCATCGCGAAGGACGCGCTGCGCCGCGCGACGCTCCACAGCTTCGGCGACGACCACGTCGTGCAGTGGCTGCGCGCCTATTACATCTACGGCGACGACCGGAACAACCAGTCGATCTTCACGAAGCTGCTGCAGGCCGCCGACCAGGGCAAGCAGACCTTCCCGTTCACCACCGGCACCAACCGGTTCGACTTCATCCACGTGCGCGAGCTCGGCGAGCAGATCGCCGCGGTGGTGCTGCAGGACGAGCTGCGCGGCGTCATCAACGTCTGCTCGGGCGAGCCCGTCTCGCTGCGCGATCAGGTGGAGCGCTTCATCGCGGAGCACGGGCTCGACATCCGGCTCGAGATCGGCGCCTTCCCGGATCGGCCGTACGACTCGAAGGAGACCTACGGCGATGCGACGGCCATCCGCGAGCTGATGGCCGCGCGCGCTGCGCGCTGACCCGCTGCGAGCGAAGGGGCGGTCCGGCCGAAGCCGGACCGCCCCTTCGCTCGTGGACGGACGCGCCTAGACGTTCGGCCCCTTGGGCAGGCGCTCCACCATCGAGCCCGGCAGCAGCGTGCGACCGATGGTCCAGCCGCCCAGCTCGGCGAACGTGCCAGGGCTCGCGATGTACCGCAGCACGCCGTTCTCGACGAGGTAGGTGCGGCCCGTCGGTCCGTACACGAACTGCGTGACGCGCGTGCTCGACACCTGCAGGTCGGCGCACAGCGTCGCCGAGAGGCCGACCGGCGAGGGCCGCCACGCGGTGCCCGCGGCAGCGCTCGCGAACGGGTGCAGCGCGCCGTCGAACGCGATGTAGTCGGTCGTGCCGCAGCGGAACGCGTAGTTGCCGATCCACGGGCCCTTCGGCATCGACGCGATGGTCGCGCTCGAGACGCTGCGCACCTCGAGCGGGATGCCGAGCGACGTCGCGAAGTCGGGGTGCATGAGGTACATGGCGCGGTCGCCGTCCCACAGGAACACGCGGCCGTCGCCGCCGCGGACCCAGGTGCCCGCCTCGAGCGTCGTCACGACGTCGGCGCCCTTGGGCAGCAGCGCGATCGAGGATGCCGGCATCGGCGTCCTGCCGGCGAGGGTGCCGCCGAGCTCGCTGAGGATCGTGCGGTTGGGGATGTAGCGCGTGCGGCCCTGCTCCATCAGGTACGTGCGGCCGGATGGGTCGACGATGAACTCGAGCGCCGCGGTCGACGACATCGTCAGCTCGGCGCAGAGCTCGGCGCTCAGCCCGACGTGGTTGAGGCGCCATCCGTCGGCGGCCTCCGCCGACGCGTAGGGGCGCAGCACGCCACCGGTCGCTACGAGGTCGGTCGTGCCGCAGCGGAAGCCGAACGAGCCGATCGCCGGCCCCTTCGCCAGCTGCGCGATGACGTCGTCGCTGACCGTCCTGACGTCGAACGGGATGTCGAGCGCGTCGGCGAACTCCGCGTGCATGAGGTGCATCGCGTGCGCCCCGTCCCACAGGTGCACGCGGCCGTCGGTGCCGCGCACGAGATCGCCGACCTCGAGGTCCACGACCTTCGGCACGCGCTGCAGGCCGGCCGGCGGCACCTTCCAGATGCGCCCGGAGACGCCGAACCGGTTGCGGATGAAGTCGTAGGCATCCGCATCGGCGACCGGCTGCAGGCGCGGGCCTGACGCGAGGTACAGCAGCGACGACCCGGCCTCCTGCACGAAGTGCGGCCCCATGGCGCTGCCCGCCGACGGGAGCGCCTGCAGGACGTTGGGCAGCTCCGCCCGCGCTGCGAAGGCTCCCGTGCCGCCGTAGCGCGCGGGGTCGACGCGCAGCATGCCGGCGTCGGTGATCAGGAAGGCGCCCGCTGCACCGCGGATGCGGGAGGGCAGCTCAGGAGCCGACGGCCGGAGGTGCTCGAGCGATGCGTCGGTGAAGACCCGCCCGGCGGTCGATGGGAGCGTCGCCGCCTGCGCGGCCGAGAGCGGGACGATCGAGCCGCCGCTCTTGACGCGGAGGATCGTGCCGCTCGCGTTGCGCACGGCGGTCGCCGAGTCGAGCACCGGCGGCCCCACGGGCAGGTGGTCGATCGCGTCGCGGTCGAGCTGCACGCGGTCGGCCGAGTAGCCGTAGCGCGTGGGGATCGTGATGTCGGCCAGCTCGCGGCGCGTGCCCGACTGGATCAGCCAGTCATGGCCGTCGCTGCCGACGACGGTCGCCGACATCGGCTCGCCTGAGCCCAGTCGCCCCTGCACCGTCGGGTCGAGCTTCACGTGACCCGTGCACGGCAGCTTCCACTGCTGCACGAGCGCGCAGGAGCTGAAGCGATGCGCCACGCCGTTGTCGACGAGCCGCACGGCCCCGTCGGTGCCGATCACGAGCCGGCTGAGCACCGGCCCCTCGGTGTACGCGCGCAGCGCGGCCGGGTCGACGTCGCGCGCGAGGCCCAGGCGGGAGGAGAACTCGCCGTAGATCGACGGCGAGGGCACGTAGTGGCGCGTGCTGCCGCTGATGAGGTAGACCTTGCCGTTCGTGCGGTCGCGCAGGAACGCGGTCGACTCGGTGCCGGTGCGCGGGTCGCCGAACCAGTCGGTCCACATGCGCCAGAAGTTGCGGTTGCCGTAGGCCGAGCAGGAGTCGCCCGTGCCGTAGAGGTTCGCGAGCGCCGCGGCGTTCGGCTGGTACGGCGTGTAGTTGTACAGGCCGGCCGTCGCCTGGTTGCGGATCAGGACGGAGCTGGATCCGCACGCGGCGTTCGGGTGGTACAGCACCCGGTTGGTCTGCCCGGCCCGGTGGTTGTAGTACTGCGGATAGATCGCGTAGCGCTGGAACTGCCGCGCGGCGTAGTAGATCTGGTAGAAGAAGCCGCCGTAGGACGAGTCGCACGGCGCGGTGTCGGGGCAGGCGAAGCCGGTCGCCCGCTCGTACCGGATGGGGGCCGGCGCCGTGAGCGTCACGAGGCTCTGCTCCTTCTGGAGCAGCACGATGAGCACGCGCGGGCTGATGTCGCACGCGAGGGCGACGTCGGTGATGATCTGCGCCGAGGTGCGGTCGGACCCGCCCGCGACCGCTTCGCAGTACTCGCTCGCCGGCATCGACGGCGTCGCCTGCCGGTAGTCCTTGAGGCACGTGTAGCCGGAGGCGCAGGTGCGCACCTGGCTGTCGAGGAAGGCCTGGACCTGCGGCGCGGTCATCGCGTCGCCGTCGAAGAACTGCTCGTCGCTGATGATGTTGCCCGGGTCGAAGTTCGACGCGGTGGCCGCCTCCGCACGCGGTTCCTGGGCGGTCGGCACGACGCTCAGGAGCGTCGCCACCATCGCCACCACGGCCACGATGGCCGCTTTGCCCCGCCAACGACGCATGCTTCAACCTATCCTTGAGAGTTTGGGTCGAGCAAAGCGTACCCCACGGCTGTTGCCGCGCAAGGCTCGCGCGCGTCGGCACGCCGGGGCTCAGTGCTGGCGCAGGTTCTCCAGGCGCCCGCTGAGCGCCAGCATGCCGCCGGAGGTGCGGAAGCCGCCGCCGAGGACGTTGAACCGTGCGGCGTGCTGCAGCGAGTCGAACATGTGCGTGGTCGAGTGGTCCTGCACGGTCGCCGAGATCGAGTAGGAGCCGGGCGCGAGCGGCAGGTGGTCGACCCGGACGTCGATCGTGCCCGCACCGGCCTCGATCGCATCGGGCACGAAGCCGCTGTCACGGCCCTGCAGCTCCCACAGGTGCACGCCCTCCACCGTGTGCAGACCGGCGCCGAACACGGGCCGCTCGATGCGCTCGCTCGCCTCGTACCAGAGCCGGATCGTCGCCGGCTCCCCCGCACGCACCTCGTTGACGACCTCGCCGGACGGGTCGACGAGCCCGAGCTGCGTGAACTTCACCTCGCCCGTGCCGAACCGCACGCCGCCGCCCGGGCCGGCAGTGACCGCGTGCCCCGAGTCGGCGTACTGGTCGACGATGGCGGATGCGTTGCCGACGTCCTGGAGCACGCCGTTGTCGAGCCAGGCGGCGTGGTCGCAGAAGTTGCGCATCTGCTCGATGCCGTGGCTCACGACCACGACCGTCCGTCCCTCGCGGCGGAACTGCGCGAACTTCTCCATGCACTTCTCCTGGAAGTCCATGTCGCCGACCGCGAGCACCTCGTCGACGAGCAGCACGTCGGGCTCGACGTGGATCGAGACGGCGAACCCGAGCCGCACGTACATGCCGGAGGAGTAGTTCTTGACCGGCTGGTCGATGAAGCGCTCGACGCCGGAGAAGTCGACGATCTGGTCGAACTTGCTGTCGATCTCCGCGCGGCTCATGCCCAGGATCGAGCCGTTGAGATAGACGTTCTCGCGCCCCGAGAGCTCAGGGTGGAAGCCGGAGCCGACCTCGAGCATCGCCGCGACGCGGCCACGGGTCGTGATCGTGCCGCTGTTGGGGTTGAGGATCCTGGCCATGCACTTCAGCAGCGTCGACTTGCCCGAGCCGTTGCGGCCCAGCAGTCCGAAGGTCGATCCCTCGGGCACCTCGAAGGTCACGTCGTCGAGCGCCTGGAAGCGGTCGTAGACCGCGCGCCGCCCCGTGAGGAGCGTCGCCTTGATCGACTGGTTGCGGTCGCGGTAGACCCGGAACGACTTCGAGACGTGCTGCACGTCGACGGCCGCGGTCATCAGATCTCCTCCACGATGTTGCGCGCGAGCCGGTCGAACACGAGCTTGCCGACCACGAGCGAGCCGACCGACCACAGCACGAGCGCTACCCAGACATCCCAGCTCGGCACGGCGAAGTCGTAGAGGATGTTGCGGTACGCGGTCAGGAACCGCTCGGCCGGGTTCAGCTGGAAGAGCGTCACGAGGGGCAGCTCGAGCCCGTAGTCCTCGGCGATCCGCTGCTGCGCGTCCCGCACGAGCTGCACCGAGAACATGACGCCGGACGCGTACATCCACACCTGGCTCACGATCGACCACAGGTGGACGATGTCGCGGAAGTAGATGCTCGCGACGCTCAGCAGCATCGCGATGCCGAGCACGAACGCCATCGTCAGCAGCAGCAGGGGGATGAGCAGCGGGGCGTAGAGCAGCACCATCGGGCCGCCCACGAACCACCACCCGACGGCGACCATGATCGTCAGCAGCACCAGCAGCTCGGTGGCGAAGGTGAAGATGCTCGAGAGCACGGCGGAGATCGGCAGCACCGAGCGCGGGAAGTAGACCTTCGTCAGCAGCCCGGCATTGCCGAGCATGCTGCCCATGCCTGCGGAGATGGAGTTGCTGATCGCGCCCCAGGCGATGACGCCGACGCCGATCCAGATCGGGAACAGCTCCAGCCCCGAGTTGCTGCCGGGCGCGACCGGGATCTGGATGAGCAGCCCGAAGACGATCGAGTACACCGCGATCTGCGCGAGCGGGTTGATGAGCGACCAGATGCGCCCGAGCGCCGTGCGCTTGTACTGCGCGCTGATCTCGCGCTTGGTGAGGTTGCGCAGCAGGTTCAGCGTGACCCTGCGCTCCTCGCGCCGCTGCTCGCGCTCGACCTGGCTCATCGTCCTCCGTCCCCCGCCGGACGGATCCGTCTCTCGGGCAGACGCGAGCGTACCACCGCGGCGTCGCTCATCACGGGCCCTCCACGCCGGGCACGACCTGCAGATACCGCTGCGCGAGCACGAGCACGACGACGTCCGCGCCGGCCGCCTCGGCCTCGGCCGCGACATCCGGCATGCCCGCCGGCGCCTCGAGCGATGCGCGGATCTGGGTGGTGTGCTGGAACATCGTCTGGAACATCGGCCCGATCTGGTCGCCGGTCGAGTCGCGCACGAGCAGCACGTGCTGCGGCATGGGCGCAGCCGGCGTGCTCGTCGTGATCGGCAGCCCTGCCATATCGGTCGACGTGGCCGCGTCGGCCTCGCGCTCCGTGCCGTCCGGGCCGGTGATCGTCATGTCCGCCGGCTCCTCCGACCACACGGGCACCGTCCAGTCGGGACCGGGCTCGCGCTGCACGCCGACCCCGGCGAACTCGTTGCGGTCGAGCGTGACGTCGGCGCCCTCGACCGGCAGCTCCGGCATCGACGCGAGCGAGGCATCCGATGCCCGCATGCAGTCGGCGATCTGCTCGAAGGCGACGGATGCGGCGTAGTCGGTCCAGTGGCTGTTGAGCGGCGCGTACATGGCCGTCGTCGCGGACTCCTCGAGCATCGCCGGGCGCACGTCGACCCAAGGCACGTTCGGCAGCTCCTGCTGGAGCTGCGCGAAGTTGCCGGGGCCGCGCAGCTGCTCCATCCAGTCGGGCAGCACCTCCGGCATGATCTGCCACTTCGCCGGTGCGACGACCACGTAGAGGTCGCGCCCCTGCGCTGCGAGGTCGGCGCGCATGTTCGAGAGGTATCCGTTCCACGCGTCGACGTGCTCGGGCGCCAGCTGTGTGCGCCCGACCGCCTGCGAGAGGTTCGACCAGTGGGGCTCGCCGAGCAGCACGTGCCCGTCGTCACCCTCGACCCAGTAGCCGCCGAGCGCGTCGACGTGCGTCTGCCAGATCGCCTCCGACTCGACGGCCGGGTCGCCGGCCCACGGATCGACCGAGGGCTCCTCGAACGCGGGCGTGCACGCATCCGACAGCGGCGTGCCGGGCGCCGCCGTCGGCTCGATCACGCCTTCGCCGAGCGGGCTCTGCTGGCTGCGCCACACGGCGCCGGCGACCGTCGCCGCGACCACGAGCACGATGAGCGCGATGAAGGGCACCAGCCGCCAGCGATGAGTGCGCAGCCATGCGCGATTGGCGAACGAGTACTCGCGCGCGCCGCCGCCCGACGTCATGTCGCCGCTCCCTCGGGGGCGGCCTCACGCATGCGGGCCGCGCGGGGCGTCGAGGAGAAGCGGGGATCGACGACCCTGCCCATGAGCCGCTCCCAGGCGGGCGTGAGCGTGCTGTCGTAGAGCCGCTGGAGCCAGATCGGCGTCCAGTTCTTCAGGCTCATCGCGGGCTTCTCGATCAGATGCCACGAGAGGTAGGCGGCGATGTGCACCGCGACCACGATCACGACGTGATAGACGAGCCAGCCCGCGTGGTGCAGGCCGAAGAAGGCGGCGAACTGCATGAGGGGCCACGCGAAGATGTACACGCCGTACGAGAAGTCGCCTGGCCGCTCCCAGCCGCGCAGCCGCGTCGCGCGCACCGCGAACCACATGAGCACGTAGGCGAACAGGTACGTGCCCCAGATGTTCCAGCCGCCGAACGCGTACGTCGCCCCCGCGCCGAGCGCCGCCGCGATCGCCAGCCGGTCGTCGATGGGGATCTTGTGCTGCCAGACCGCGAACAGCATGCCGAGCGCGAACGGGGCGAAGAACATGAGCATGTAGGGGTCGCCGAACCAGCGCCACACGTTCGCGACCGTGCCCCCGCCCATCCACTGGAGGGCGTTGAGCACGATGATCGCAGCGGCCACCCCGGTCGTCAGCCAGCGGTAGGCGAGCAGCCCGAGCAGGCCCATGAAGCCGACCAGGATGTAGGCGCGGAACTCGTACAGCAGCGTCCAGGCGGAGCCGTTCCAGTCATAGCCGCCGTGCGAGGCGAGCGGCAGCGAGCCGCCCATCTCGGCGATGTTGCGCTGCCCGAGCTCGAGCCACATGTTGCTGATGAAGTACGTCCACGGCGACTCGCGAGGGGCGTTGAAGTAGCCGTCGAGGCCGCCCGTCTCGTGCCACCAGGCGATCGGCGCGAGCACGAACGCCGTCGTGAGCAGCGCGAGCCAGAAGGCGGGGAAGATGCGCAGCGCGCGACGCCAGAAGTAGCGGAAGATCGACGACCGGCCCATGCGGGACTGCGTGATCAGGAAGCCCGAGAAGAAGAAGAAGCCGGCGACCGCGACGCCGCCGAGCGACTGCTCCTCGGAGATCTGCACCCCGAGGTCCTGGCCTCCGTAGAAGCCGCCGAGCGGGCCGGCGTGGCTGAAGATGACGAGGAACGCCATGAGCCATCGCAGGAAGCCGATGCTGTTCGCTCTGGGGTCGAACGCCTCCGCGAGGGTGATCGCCGAGCGGGAGGGCGCCATTCAGCGCCTCTTCAGCACGCGGCGCAGATTGCGGTAGCCGCCGCGCACCGCCGCGTAGGCCGGCACGAGCGCCTTCGCGACCCGCGGCGAGCGCCCGATCACGGTGAGCTTGACCGCCGCCAGCAGGTCGATGCCGCTGTTCGCGCGCACGCGCGCGATCTGCTCCTCCGGCAGGCCGGGCACGCCGGCCGAGATGGCGTCGAGCTTGTACTCGAGCATCGTGTGCGACTCCGCCGCCTGCCGCGTGCCCATGACGGTGCGCACCTGGAACCCCCGGCTGATGGCCGAGTAGCCGAAGAGCCGCTCGATGACGTGCGGCATGCCGCCGTCGGAGTACCCGCCCTCGTCGGGGAAGTCGCTCCAGTCGAGGTCGGCGTCGAGCAGCGGGCGCAGCGCCTCGGGGCGCGCGATGAACATCGACCCGAACGGCGCGAGCGGGCTCAGCTCGTCGAACGGCACCTCGATGCCGATCCGCTTGGCCAGCCGCTGCGCCGGCGCACGGTTCGTGAACCAGGCGTTGCCCATCGTCGGGTAGCCCATGTGGATCATGGGCGGGAAGACCATGCCGAGCGTGGCATCGTCGGCGAACCCGCGCAGCACGTTCGCGGTGTAGCCGGGCGAGCCGAGCAGGTTGCTCAGCAGGTGGTGCTTGAAGTAGCTGCCCTTCGTGTAGCCGTCCTGCGGGCTGCGCTTCGAGTGCAGCTTCACGATCACGTCGAACTCGCCGCTGAGCAGCACGTCGCGCAGACCGATGAGGAAGGCGGAGATGTCCCTGCCGCGGTTCGAGGGCAGCACGCGCACCTCGTCGCCCGTGCGGCCGCGCTCCTCGAGCCGCGCGAGGATGCGCGCGCGCTTCGCCTCGTCGGTCGTGGTGGCGACGAGCCGGAAGCCGCCGGGGATGGTGTCGGCGCGATCGAGCAGCTCGTCGATGAGCTCCTCGTAGAACACGTGGGCGAGGACGCCGACGCGCAGCCCGCTCGGATCGGTGCCGCCCAGATCGACATCCGGGTGGATGTCGAGCATCGCGAGGTTGGCGTGCAGCGTGCGCGGCTGCGCGGTGCGCGCCTGGTCCTCCCAGACGAGCTCGAGCGGGTACCCGGCCGCGCGCATCCGCTCGATCACGCGACCCGCCCGGATCGCGCGCTCGTCGTGGTAGAGCGGGTCGTGGAAGAACAGCCGCCGCTTGATGATCGGCAGGCCGTCGTCGAGCATGTCGGCGGCCATGTCGAAGATCGGGTGGGCGACGGGGTAGTCGGCCTCCGGGAAGGCGGTCGCCGAGCGGAAGCCCTTCGACTCGAAGTGCGCGGTGAACCGGCCCTCGTGGTGCCCGATCGAGTCCTCGTACGACTCGATCGGCGGCATGCCGTCCCAGTAGGCGCGCCACTCGGCGCTCTGGTGCATGCGCTTGCGCACCGTGATCCAGTGCGACTGGATGTGCCGCTTGAGGCTGCCGGTCGCGCTCAGGCTGCTGACCGCCGGCCCGTGGTCGGTGACGCCCCAGAAGTCGCACTCGGTCGCCGCCATGCGCTCGAGCATCGGCTCGTACGAACCGATGGGGCCGTAGAACGTGTAGTTCATGAGCGTGAGCTCTTCGTAGCCGGCCAGCCGGTCGCGGCCGAAGCGCTCCATGGCGTCGCGGTAGGCCATGACGTCGAAGCCGACGTTCTCGCGCTCCCAGACCGTGTCGGCGACCGCCTCGAGGATGTCGCGGCTGTGCTGCGTCAGCGGTGAGTTCGAGACGACGAAGATGTGCTCGTAGTGATCCCGCAGCGCCCGCAGGTGGTGCGGGACGAAGTCGCCGATGTGCCCTGCCTTGTCATAGACGAGATAGAAGAGCACTCTGGGCATGCGGGGGCCTCACTTGGTCGAGACTGGCGGTTCGGCAACCCACAGGGTACCGCCCGCGCCCATCAGTCCCGCTGCGTGCCGCGGATCCGCTCGATGCCGGAGCGGACGCCGCGGGCGAGCCGACCGCCGGCGGAGCGCACGGGATTCCGCGCCGCTCGGGCGACCTCCCCGCGCAGCTCGGCGAGCTGCTGCTCGAGCCGCTCGATCGCCTCGCGCGAGCGCATGAGCTCGCTCACGATGCTCGCGTGGATCATCTGGAGATGCTCCTGGTGGCCGTTCGCGCGCTCGTTCGCCACGCGCGAGGCCTCGGCCCGCGCGCGCACCGACTGCTCGTCGAGCCTGCGGAAGCCGTCGGCGATGAACAGCGCGGTGCCGAGGTCGTCGGCGGATGCCAGGCTGCGACGGAGGTAGTCGTCGCGGATGCCGCGGTTGAACGCCGTGTGCGCCCCGGCATCGGCGTAGGCGCTGTTGCCCGTCGCCGAGCGGTCGTCCCGGCGGTGGTGCCAGAACGCGAGCGGCTCGCCGCCGAGGAAGCCGACGGTCGCGATCCGCAGCACGCGCAGCAGGAAGTCCCAGTCCGCGAGCGCCGTCAGGCGGTCGTCGTAGCCCTCCACCGAGTCGTAGGCGCTGCGGCGGTAGACGAGGCAGATCGGCGGGGTCGAGTTGCGGTACAGCGTGTCGGTGAGCGTCACCGCCGACAGGTGCGGCTCGAAGGGCTCGCGCTCGAGCTCGGTGATGACGTCGCCCTCGACGCGCTCGTAGACGACCGTCGTCCTCGTCGCGACCGCGACATCGTCGGCGTGCGCCGCCAGATGGGCGGCCGTCTGCTCCAGGAAGCCGGGCGCCCAGCTGTCGTCGTCGTCGTGGAAGACGAACGTGCCGGCGCTCGAGGCGCGCACGCCCACGTTCATGCCGCGCGGTCGCCCGACCGGCGCATCGTGGTGCACGACCACGACGTCGCGAGCGATCGACTCGCGCAGGCCCACCAGCGCGCG
>DASSWM010000217.1:0-2528 GCA_035704865.1 Agrococcus sp. | reverse complement strand
GTCCGATGCCGCGACCCCGCGCCTCGGGCATGACGACCGCGGCGAGATAGGCGACGCGCGCGCCCTCCTCGCGGCTCATCGAGACGTAGGCGCGGCCGACATCCTGCCCGTCGACGCTCACGACCCAGCGCAGCACCAGCTCGTCCTCGTCGTTGCGCACGCTGGCGACGAGCTCGTCGACCGTCATGTCGTGGCGCTCGTCGCCCCAGAAGTGCTGCGTCGCGCGGTTGGCGGCCTCGACGTAGCGCGCGATCCGCGACAGCGCAGCCTCGTCGTATGTGTCGGCAGGGGGCGTGAGCGCCGTCCACTCGAGCGCGGGCGCAATCATGTCGCGTCCTTCCGCTGCCAGGCGCCCTCGTCGCCGAGCGGTGCGAAGCCGAGCGCCTCGTTCACGGCGAGCATGTGCCGGTTCTCCGCCGCGTTCCACGTGCGCACGGCGGCGTCGGCGTCGAGCGCGAGCAGCGACTGCAGGTTCGCCGCCTTCACGAGCATGCCGAGCCGGTGCCCGCGGTGGTCGGCATGCACGAGCGTGTCGTGCTGGTACCAGGCGCGCGGCGCGGCGGCCGTGCTGCCGTCGGAGCTCACGAGCGTCGTGAACGCGACCACCGCATCCGTCGCGTCCTCGATCGCGATCGCGCGCAGCAGCGTGCGACCGCCATCGATCTGCGCATCCTCGTACCTGCCGAGGCGCGCCGCGTCCCAGCGCTCCTCCTCGTGCTCGAGCCCGGCGGCGGGCGCGTCGGTCGACATGCGTGCGTGCAGGGCGGCCAGCTGCTCGAGGCGCTCGGCGCGCGTGCGGCCCGACCAGGTCTCGACGCGGTAGCGGGGGAGCGCCCGCGCCTCGGCCGCGGCGCGGTGGTCGGCGAGCCGCGCGCCCGCGGCGGGCAGCCGCAGCTCGCTCATGCGCTCCACCTGCTCGAGCACGAAGCCGTAGCGCTGCAGCATGCGCACGCTCGGCGTGTCGGCGGGAACCGCGCCGAAGCCGGTCGGCGGTGCGAGCTGCGGACCGGGAGCGGGCCGGTGCGTCACCCATGCCTGGAAGGTCGTGACGCCCCGCTCGCGCATGCGGCCGATCATGTCGTCGGCGAGCGCGGTGCCGACACCCGTGCGCCGTGCGCGGGGGAGCACGAGCACGTCGACCTCGCCCACCGTCTGCGCCTCGAGCAGGCCGCGAGCCGCGTAGCCGCGGCCGACCGGCTCGCCGTCGAGCAGCGCGAGCACGCGCAGGGTGTCCTCCACGCCCTCCTGGCTGCGCCAGTTCGCCCACGCCTGCCGGTAGGTGAAGGCGTGGCTCTCGTCGCCGCCGAAGGTGTCGACGACCACCGCGTTGCGCACGTCGACGTACTCGCGCATCCTGCGCGCCTCCTCGGTGTCGTCGTCCCAGTGCTCGGGGATGGCGACGTCGACGAGCTCGATCACGCCTCCACCTGCTCGCGCTCCTCGGGCTGCCGGTGCGCGAGCCGCTCGGGCTGCTCGGTGCCCTGCGGCGCGCGCCACTGCCACTGCGCCTCGTAGGCGACCGGCAGGAAGCCGACCGCCTCGTTCACGGCGAGCATCGGCCGGTTCTCCTCGGCGTTCCAGGTGACGATGCGCACGAGCTCGGGACGCTGCTCGCGCAGCCGCAGCATGTTGTCGAGCTTCGTGAGCATGCCGAGGCCGTGCCCGCGGTGCGGCTTCGTGACGAGCGTGTCGTGCTGCCGCGCGGTCGCGCCTGTCGTGGGCAGGATGAGGGTCGAGAACCCCGCGAGCTCGCCGCTCGCGATGTGGCGCGCGGCGACCGTGAGCAGCGTGCGGCCGCCCTCCTGCGTCGAGCGCTCGAACTCGGCGAGGCGCGCGTCGTCCCACACCTCGGGCTCCCACGCGAGACCGGCGACCGGTGCGTCGGTCGACATGCGCTCGTGCAGCGCACGCATCCCCGCGCGGTGCTGCTCGGGCGTCTCGCCCGACCAGCGCACGAGCTCGTAGCCGTCGGCGTGCTCGGCCGCAGCGACGTAGCGCTCGTCGAGGTCGGGCAGCGAGGCGAGGTCGGCGACGCTGACCCGGTAGACCTGCTCGAGCGCGTAGCCGCGCGCGACGAGCGGCGCGGTGTCCGGATGCGCCGGGTCGGCGCCGCCGAACCCCGTGCGGGCGGTCACGGGTCCGGTGGCCGCGCCGACCGTGGAGGCCACGATCGTCGAGCGGCCGTCGCGCTCGGCCTCCTCGTGCGCGCGCGAGACGAGCGCTTCGGCGACCGTGCGCTGCTCGGCGTCGTCGAGCTCCAGCGCGGGCTCGATCGTGATCTCGGTCATGTGGGTCGAGTCGAGCAGCGGCGAGTAGAGGGTCAGCGCGCCGACGAGCCGGTCGCCCTGCCACGCAAGCAGACGGTCGACACGCCCGTCGCCGGTGGACCGCAGCCCAGCGAGGTGCTCGACCGGCGTGTTCACGTAGACGCCCTCGGTGTAGCGGGCGGCGTTCGAGCGCTCGTTGAACGCGTGCGAGGCGCGGAAGGCGTCGCCGACGGGTCCGGCTTCGTCGGGCGTGGCCGGCGG
>DASSWM010000216.1:0-7044 GCA_035704865.1 Agrococcus sp. | reverse complement strand
CCACCCGCGCGTCCGCCGACGGCCTCGGCGCGCAGCTCGCCGACGCGTTCCGCAAGTACCACGACGACGGCTACGCGCCCGGGCCCGACTCGTGGGCGGGCGACGACGGCGGCGGCCTGCGTGTGATCACGCCCTCGCGCGTGCTCGCCTGGTTCTCGTTCCCGAAGGACGTGACGCGCTTCCGCTGGTGAGCGGATGCCGGGCTCGCGCCCTCGGGCTGGCAGGCTGAGGGCATGACCGGCGCGCTCCTGTTCGACATGGACGGCACCCTGATCGACTCCGAGCCGATCTGGCACGACCAGATGCGCGCGTTCGCGCGCGAGCAACGATTCGAGTGGACCGCCGCCGACAACCACTGGACCACCGGTCGCCCGATGATCGAGTGGGGCGAGCGGATGCGCGAGCGCGGTGCCGCTCTGGAGCCGGCGCAGGTCGTCGCCACGATCGCCGGCCGCGTCGCCGAGCTCGTGCGCCAGGACGTGCCGTGGCTGCCCGGGAGCCTCGCACTGCTCGAGCGCGTCGCAAGCGCCGGCATCCCTGCGGCCCTCATCACCAACGCATCCGCCGAGAACGCCCGCGCACTGCTCGAGGCGGCGCCGGCGGGATCGCTGCGGTTCGCGATCGCCGCCGACGACGTCGAGCGCTCGAAGCCCGACCCGGAGCCGTACGCGACCGCGATCGACCGCCTCGGCGCGACAGCCGACGCATCGATCGCCTTCGAGGACTCCAGCAGCGGCGCCCGATCGGCGACCGCGGCGGGCGCGCGCCTGTGGTTCCTCACCACGCAGCTCACCGAGTCGCCCGTGCCGGCCGAGCGCACCTACGGCACCCTCGCCGACATCGACCCCGGCGAGCTCTTCGCGCAGCTGGGCTGAGTCGACGCGCATCGCGCGGCGTGCGCGCGGCCCGCAGAGCCGACGGCAGGTCGCCAGGAGCGGCGGCCCGCGGCCCGCCGCATAGACTCGGCTCGTGGCTGCTGCTGATCGGATCGTCTGGATCGACTGCGAGATGACGGGCCTCGACCCGACGGTCGACGAGCTCGTCGAGATCGCGGTGGTCGTCACCGACTTCGAGCTCGAGGTGCTCGATCCCGGTCTGCAGATCGTCATCAAGCCCTCCGACGAGTCGCTCGAGCAGATGAACGACTTCGTACGCCAGATGCACGCCACGAGCGGGCTCGACGCCGAGATCCCGCACGGCACGACCCTGGCCGACGCCGAGCTGCAGGTGCTCGAGTACGTGCAGCGCTTCGTGCCGCTCGAGCGCTCGGCGCCGCTCGGCGGCAACACCATCGGCACCGACCGCATGTTCCTCGCGCGCTACATGCCCGCCCTCGACGGGTTCCTGCACTACCGCTCGATCGACGTCTCGAGCATCAAGGAGCTCTCGCGCCGCTGGTTCCCGCGCGCCTACTTCCAGGCGCCCGAGAAGGCCGGCGGCCACCGCGCCCTCGCCGACATCCTCGAGTCGATCCGTGAGCTGCGCTACTACCGCGGCGCGGTGTTCACGGATGCGCCGGGTCGCTCGAGCGAGGAGCTGCAGCAGATCTCGTCCACAGTCGTGGAGGGCTTCGGCGCCCACCTGCCCGGCTGACGCCGTCGGCCGCAGGGACCGTCCACGCCCGGCGACGCGCCCGATGCGGCATTCCGTCGCCGGATGTCGTACACTGTCCTGGTTGCGCTTCGAGCGCACATGGTGGGTATAGCTCAGTTGGTAGAGCGCCGCCTTGTGGTGGCGGATGTCGCGGGTTCAAGTCCCGTTACTCACCCAGACAGCGAAGAATCCCCGGTCATCGACCGGGGATTTCTTCGTCGCGACGCACGCTTGCAGTCCCGCGGCAGGCGTCCGCGGGCCCCGGCGATCAGACGTTCGCCGGCAGGATCTGTCCGACGGGCTCACGCTTCTCCGCCTGGAAGCGGTCCTCGGTGCGGCCGAGCGCCCAGTAGCCCGACAGCGACACCTGGGCGCGCTCGAGGCCGCGGCGGCCGAAGAGCTCATCGCGCAGCGCCTTCATCGACTCGCGCTCGCCGTGCGCGAAGACCTGCACGCGGCCGTCGAGCCAGTCGAGGCCCGCGACCGCCTCGGCGAGCACGCGCGTCGACTGCTGGCCGGCGTCGCCGCGGTGCAGCCACCGCACCTCGACGCCGGCAGGACGTGTGAGCGGGATCTCCTCCGACGCATCCCGCGCCTCGAGCAGCGCGATGCCCCGCGCGTGCGCGGGCAGCGACTCGAGGGCGCGCGCGATGGCGGGCAGCGCCGACTCGTCGCCGACGAAGAGGTGCCAGTCTGCGCTCTCGTCCGGCGCGAACGCGCCGCCGGGGCCGCCGAAGGCGACGCGCTCGCCCGGCTGCGCGCGGGCGGCCCACGGGCCGGCGAGCCCCTGCTCGCCGTGCACGACGAAGTCGATCGCGATCGAGTCGGCCGTCGCCTCGCGCACCGTGTAGGTGCGGGTCACCGGCACGTCGTCGGGGTCGAGCGTCTCGCGCAGCGCCGCGATGTCGAACGGCGGCTCGAGGCCGAGCTCCGGCTTGGCGAAGAAGACCTTCACGTAGGCGTCGGTGAACGCGTTCGGCGTGAAGGTGGCCATGCCGGGGCCGCCGAGCCGCACGCGCACCATGCTCGGGGCGATGCGCTCGCTGCTCAGCACCTCCAGCACGTGCTGCGGGCGGGGCGGACGAGTGGGACGGCCAGGGGTGGTCATATGCCCCCCAGGGTATCAGCGGCGCCTATGAGGCGACCGCGTCGATAGGCTCACGAGCAGGATGCAGAACCGAGGTGGATACGTGGTCGAGATGGACCCCGAGACGTTCGAGCAGCTCGTGACCGAGGTGCTCGACGAGCTGCCCGACGAGATGGTCGACGGCCTCGACAACGTGGTGTTCCTCGTCGAGGACGAGCACCCCGAGGAAGACCTGCTGGGCATCTATGAGGGCGTCGCCATCACCGATCGCGGGCAGTACGGCTTCGGCGAGCTGCCCGATCGCATCATGGTCTTCCGGCTGCCGCACATCGAGACGAGCGAGACGCTCGAGGACCTGCGGGCCGAGATCCGCACGACCCTCGTGCACGAGATCGCGCACTTCTACGGCATCGACGACGAGCAGCTGCACGAGCTCGGCTGGGCCTAGTCACCCCATCGCGGGCTCGTCGGCGAACGTCGCCGTGTCGATGACGAAGCGGAAGCGCACGTCGCCCGCGACCACGCGGTCGTACGCGGCGTCGACGTCGGCGACGCCGATCCGCTCGATCACCGCGCCGATGCCGTGCTCGGCGCAGAAGTCGAGCATCTCCTGCGTCTGCTTGATGCCGCCGATGTTCGACCCGGCGAGCACCTTCCCACCGATGATGAGCGAGCCGAGGCTCAGCGACTGCGGTGTCGGCGGCAGGCCCACGTTGACCATCGCGCCGTGGGGCTTCAGCAGCCGCAGGTACCGGTCGAGCGGCAGGTCGGCGCTCACGGTGTTGAGGATGACGTCGAAGCTGCCGCGCAGCGGCTCGTCCCAGTCGCCCTCCCCCGTCGCCACCATGCTCGTCGCGCCGAGCTCTGTCGCGAGCGCCTCCTTCGCCCTCGTGCGCGAGAGCACGACCACCTCGGCGCCCTTCGCGGCCGCGAGCTGCACGCCCATGTGGCCGAGCCCGCCCAGGCCCACCACGGCGACCCGCTTGCCCGGTCCCACGCCCCAGCGGTCGATCGGCGAGTAGAGCGTGATCCCGGCGCACAGCAGCGGTGCGGCCTCGTCGAGCTCGATCCCCTGCGGGATGCGCAGCACGAAGCGCTCGTCGACGACGATGCGCTCGCTGTAGCCGCCCTGCGTGACGGTGCCGTCGCGATCGACGGACGCGTACGTGCCGACCTGGCCCTGCAGGCAGTCCTGCTCCTCATCGGCGAGGCACTGCTCGCACTCGCCGCAGGAGTCGACCATGCAGCCGACGCCGACGCGATCACCGACCGCGTGCCGCGTCACCGCGTCGCCCACGGCCTCCACGACACCGGCGATCTCGTGACCGACCGTCAGCGGGAAGGGCGCCCGGCCCCACTCGTCCCGGATGGTGTGGATGTCGCTGTGGCAGATGCCCGCCGCCCTGATCGCGATGACGACGTCGTGCGGGCGCGGGTCGCGGCGCGCGATCTGCGCGACGCGGTACGGCTGGTCGGGAGCGGTCTTCTGCAGCGCCTTGGTCAGGATGGGCATGATCGCTCCTCTGGTGGTGGTCGGCATCGGGCGAGGCCGGCGGCCAGCCTATGCGCAGCATGCCGAGCGATCGCCGTCATCGGCGGCTGGAGCGCAGCGCACGGATCGCTCGCCGTCGGCGGCGACTGGCGCGCAGCGCGCGGGCCGCTAGGTCGCGACGACCTCGTCGGCGAGCGACGCCGGCGCGTTCGCGGCGATGTGGGCGTCCTCCTGCTCGCGCCACAGCATCCACCACGAGTCATCACCGTCGCGGTCGAGCGCGCGCACACGGCGGACCCGCTCGGGCGCCTCGAGCCAGATGGCGCGGTCGGCGTGCTCGCGGGTCTCGATCGTGAGCGAGCCGCAGCCCTCGACGATGAGCGGCACGCCGGGCTCGGCCCGGTCCTCGCGGCCCCAGTCGCCGATCTGCCAGTCCCAGCGCCGCCACACGGCGGCCTCGCCCGCCGCGAGCGGCGCGAGGATGCCGCGCTCGAGCAGGCGCGAGCCGGTCGCGAGCCCGTGCCAGCCTGCGTAGAGGTCGTCCATGTGGATGACGCGGGCGCCCGTCTCGGCGGCGAGGCGGGCGGCGAGCTCGGTCTTGCCCGAGCCTGAGCGGCCGTCGATGATCGTGATCACCACGCCCCCTCCCACACCGGTCGGAACGATCCTGCCGCGAGCGAGACGCCGATGGCCAGCGCCGCGACGGCGATCGCGACGATCAGCAGCGCGAGATCCGCGCGCCCGACGGTCGACGGCCGGGCCCAGGTGCGCTCGGGCCCGCCGAAGCCGCGCGCCTCCATCGCGGTCGCCAGGGTGCCGCCGCGCCGCAGCGCCACCACGAGCAGCGCGAACGCCGCCTGCAGCGCGCGGCGCACCGCTCCCGTGTCGCCGAGGCCGCGGGCGCGTCGGGCGAGCGCGATCTGGCGCCAGTCCTCCCCCAGCACGCCGAACAGCCGTGTGCCGGCAAGCGCCGCGAGCACGAAGCGGTGCGGCAGGCGCGCGACCTGCGCGAGCCCGTCGGCGAGCCGCGTCGGGTCGAGCCCCACGAGGCCGACGAGCGTGGGCACGCCGATCGCGAGCACGCGCAGGCCGATCGCGAGCGACAGGGCGATCGACTGGTCGCTGATGGTCGCGAGCCAGACACGGGCGTGGATGCGTCCGCCCGGCTCGGCGTAGAGCAGCATGCTGACCGCCGACAGGGGTGCCGCCACGAGCAGGGGCCATGAGCGGCGCAGCACGGTGTGGGGCCCGATCCCGACGGCCGCGAACGCCACCGTCCACGCGGCGAGCGCGACGGCGGCCGTCACGATGTCGATCGTGAGCAGCATCGTCACGGAGTACAGCACCGCCGCCGCGAACGGCGTGACGGGGTTGACGCGCTCGAGCACGGTCACGACGCCCCCAGCCGCAGCGTGCGATCGCCGAGCACGCGCTCGACGTCGGGGTCGTGGGTCACGGCGACCACCGCGCAGCCGCGATCGTCGACGAGCGAGGCGATGAGGCGCACGAGCTCCTGCCACGTGCGGCGATCCTGCCCGAAGGTCGGCTCGTCGAGCACCATGACGCGCGGGGCCGGCGCGAGCACGGTCGCGACCGAGAGCCGCCGCTGCTCGCCGCCCGAGAGCGAGAAGGGGTTGGCGTCGGCGTAGCGCTCGAGCCGCAGGGCGGCGAGCAGCCCGTCGACGCGGTGGTCGATGTCGGCCTGCGGCAGTCGCAGCGCCCGCAGGCCCGCCCCGATCTCGTCCCGCACGCGCGCCGCGACGAACTGATGCTCCGGCTGCTGGAAGACGGTGCCGATGCGGGTGGCGAGCTGCCGTGGCCGCCAGCGGATCGGCGCCGCCTCCCGCAGCAGCGCGCCCGTGGACAGCGATCCGCGTCCGGCGAGCCGCGGCGCGCCCGCGGCATCGCTGCCGCCGCCCGGGATCGCCGCACGCAGCGCCTCGGTCGCGCGCACCCGCCCCTCGACGGGCGGCAGGAGGCCCGCGAGCGTCAGCGCGAGCGTCGACTTGCCTGCGCCGTTGGGCCCCGTGACGACGAGCGCCTCGCCGGCGCGGAGCTCGAGGTCGACGGGCTCATGCACCGGCTCCCCGTCGCGCCCGGAGCGCAGCGCCTCGGCCTCGAGCAGCGCGTCGCCCGGGTGGCGGCTGCCGCGCGACACCTCGACCGGCAGGCCCGGCACCCAGACGCCGTCGTGCGCGAGCTGCTCGCGGTGCGCGCCGAGCACCTGCTCGGGCGAGCCGTCGGCGACCGCGCCGCCGCCGGCGGCCAGCACGACGACGCGGTCGACGACCGGCAGCCAGGTCTCGACGCGGTGCTCGACGACCACGAGCGTCGCGCCCGTGTCGGCGGCGACGCGAGCCACCGCATCCCGCACCTCGACGACCCCGGCGGGGTCGAGGTTGGCGGTGGGCTCGTCGAGCAGGATGAGCCCGGGGCGCATCGCGATGACCCCGGCGAGCGCGAGCCGCTGGCGCTGCCCGCCGGAAAGCGCGGCGGTCGAGCGGTCGAGCGCGACGTCGAGGCCGACGGCGTCGAGCGCGTCGCGCACGCGCCGCCAGATCTCGTCGCGCGGCACCGCGAGGTTCTCGCAGCCGAAGGCGACGTCGTCGCCCACGCGCGACATGATCGTGTTCGCCTGCGGATCCTGCAGCACGAGCCCCGCGAGCCCCCGTGCGCTCGCCGGATGCGCGCCGCCGACGGCGAGCTCGCCCGTCTCGTCGCCCTCATCGTCGCCGCCGAGCACGCCGGCGAGCGCCGACAGGAGCGTCGACTTGCCCGCGCCGGAGGGGCCCAGCAGCAGCACGCGCTCGCCGGGCGCGACCTCGAGGTCGAGCGCGGCGTCGGCGGGCGCGTCCCGGGCGGCGTGCCGCCA
>DASSWM010000215.1:0-3369 GCA_035704865.1 Agrococcus sp. | reverse complement strand
GGGCCGCCGAGCACCGCGACGACCGACGACAGGCTCTGATCGTCGGGGTGCGCGAGCACCTCCTTGTCGCCGACGCTGACGAGCACGATGCCCCCGATCACGAGCAGGTGCACGTACGTGTACGCCGTGCGCGCGAGGCGACCCGGCGCATCCGACGCGTCCATCGCCTCCGAGCCGATGCGCTCTCCGTGGTCGAAGTAGATCCACCACATCGCGGCCGCCGAGCAGAAGGCGAGCACCATCGCGCCGACCGCCTGCGGCGCGACGTCCAGCTCGACGAAGGCGAACCCGGTGACGAGCAGACCCTCGCCGAGCGCGATGAGCACGAACAGCGCCGACCGCTCGGCGATGTGGGCGCCGGAGAGATCCCACCGGCCCATCTCGACCCTGCCGAGCCCCGGCACCGGGAAGCCGAGCCGCGTGCCGAGCAGCTCGATCCCGAGCGCGGCGGCCCAGAGCGGCAGCTGTGCGGGCAGCGGCAGCAGCGCGCCGACGATCCATACCGCGCCGCTGGCCACCGTCCAGATGAGCACGCGCGAGAAGTCGAGCGAGACGTCGCGATCCTCCCGCCGGGTCGCGAGCACGATGAAGCTCGTGCGCCCGACCTGCATCACGACGTACGCGATCGCGAACACCCACGCCCGGTCGCCGAACGAGTCGGAGATCGACACGCTCATCACGAGCGCCACGAACGCGATGACGATCACGGCGCTGCGCACCGGCAGCTTCACCGGGTCGAGCCAGTTCGTCACCCAGGTCGTCGCCACCCAGGCCCACCAGAGGGCGGTGACCATGATCGCGCCCTCGACGGCGCCGAGCGGCGTCTGGTGCTCGTACAGGTAGGCCGAGAGCTGGGTGAGCGCGAAGACGAAGACGAGGTCGAAGAACAGCTCGACGTAGGTCACCCGATCGGAGCGGGATGCGTCCGCAGGGCGGAGCAGGGCGTGGCGCGCTCCCGTGGTCATGCCACATGATCGCACGCCGCGCGGCCGCTGAGCCACGCGACAGCAGAGCGGTTCAGCGGTAGTCGTCGAGGTCGACGAAGCGATAGCCGCGCGCCTCGACCTCGCGGATGATCGACGGCAGGGCGTCGGCGTCGAGCGTGCTGCCATCGGTCGGGTGCGCGCCGACGTGCAGCAGCACGATCTCACCCGGGCGCAGATTCGCCAGCACGCGGTTCGTCACCGTCGCGGCGCTCTGGCCGCCGGAGGTGCCCTGCCATCCGAGCGTGTCCACCGTCCAGCGCACCGAGCCGTAGTCGAGGCACTGCACGATCCCGTGCGTGCGCGCATCCCGCGCGCCGAAGGGGTAGCGGAACCACGGGCGAGGGTCGACGCCCGCGGTCGCGCGGATGGCGGTGTCGGCGGTGACGACCTGCGATCGCACGGCGGCGCTGGACAGCGTCGTCATGTCCGGATGGCTCTGGGTGTGGTTGCCGACGGGGTAGGAGCGGCCGATGTCCGCGGCCTGCGAGGGGAACGTGCGCGCCCAGTCGCCGGTGAGGAAGAAGGTCGCGGGGGTGCCGGTGGACCGGAGGGTCGACAGGATCGAGGCGAGGCCTCCCGCGCCGCTGCCGGCGTCGAAGGTGAGCGCGACGACCCGCTGCGAGGTCGGCAGCTCGGTCCACTCCGTGCCGCCCATCGAGACGGGCACGCCCGGCTCGGTGCGGGCCGAGTGCGTGCTGAGCGCCGCGTCGCCGCATCTGCCGTAGACGGTGGAGCGGCTCGCCGCTCCCGGCCCGGCGATCTCCCTGAGGTGCCACGTCGTGCCTCGCACGACGCCGATGCCGGTGCGGCCGTCCCCGTTCCAGTCGCCGGTCACCGGCACATCGCCGGCGCCGCCGTACGAGAACGCCATGCTGGCCGCCCCGCCGCCGGGGGCGTTGCGCAGATACCACCCGCCGGCACGGACGACGCCGATGCCGTCGCCACCCGCGCCGTCCCAGTCGCCCGCGACCGGGGTGTCGCCGGCCCGGCCGAAGCCGAACGTCGTCTCGGCGACGCCGCTCGTCGGCGTGCCGCGCAGGTGCCACGTGCCGCGACGCACGATGCCGATGCCGGTGCGACCGTCGCCGTCCCAGTCGCCCACGACCGGGAGGTCGCCGTCGCGGCCGAACGAGACCACGATGTCGGCCGGCCCGGCGCTCAGGCTGTTGCGCAGGTGCCACGTGCCGGCGCGGAAGACGCCCGGCGTGCGCGATCCGTCGTCGTTCCAGTCGCCCATCACCTGCACGTCGGAGGCGCGGCCGTAGCTGAAGCTCGGGCCGCCGGCGACGAACCACTGCGCGCCGCGCGCGACGACCTGCCGGTCGGTCTCGGCGGCTGCGGCGGGCACCGCGGGTGAGAGCAGCAGCAGCATCACGGCCACGGCCGCGATCGCTGTTCGGGTCGACGCGGCTGTGGCGCTCATGGCGGACTCCTTCGTCCTGGCGCTCATGATCCGCTCGCAGGGGGTCGCGGTCAAGAGCAGTGCAGCGTGTCGCGGAGCCGGGTTTCGAACCGCGCGATGGGCGGCCTCCGCGGGCGTCGCCCTAGCATCGGACCATGACGATCCCGACGCCGCACCTCGCCGTCGACCTCGAGCGCATGCAGGCCAACATCGCGCGCGTGGCCGAGGCCGCGACCGCCCGCGGCATCGCGCTGCGCCCGCACGCCAAGACGCACAAGACGATCGAGATCGGCCGCATGCAGGTCGCCGCCGGCGCGCACGGGCTGACCGTCGCGACCGTGGGCGAGGCGGAGGTCTTCGCCGCCGCAGGGCTCGACGACCTCGCGATCGCCTACCCGCTGTGGGTCGACGCCGACAAGGCCGCGCGGCTCAGCGCGCTCGCCGCGCGCGGCGCCGCCATCTCGATCGGCGTCGACTCGGTCGCGGGCGTCGACCGGCTCGTGCACGCCGGGCTCGCCGGCCGCGTCGCCGTGCGCGTCGAGGTCGACGCTGGCCATCACCGGTCCGGATGCGCTCCGGCCGTCGCGGGGGAGGTCGCATCGGCCGCGGTGCGCGCGGGCGTCGACGTCGAGGGCGTGTTCGCCTTCCCGGGCCACGCCTACGCGCCCGAGGCGCGAGAGGCGGCTGCGCGCGAGGAGGCCGCTGCGCTCGCGGAGGCCGCCGAGTCGCTGCGCGCGGCAGGCGTCGAGCCTCGCGTCGTCTCCGGCGGCTCGACCCCGAGCTTCGCCGCCGCGCTCGAGCTGGACTCGCCCGTCACCGAGCTGCGCCCTGGCGTCACGGTCTTCGGCGACGCGCAGCAGTGGGAGCTCGGCGCCGTGGACCCGGCGCAGATCGCGCTCACCTGCCACGCAACGGTCGTCTCGCACGCCGGCGGCAGGCTCGTGCTCGACGCCGGGTCGAAGGTGCTCGGCCCCGATCGCG
>DASSWM010000214.1:0-22150 GCA_035704865.1 Agrococcus sp. | reverse complement strand
GGCGAACTCGGTGATGTCGGGCAGCTTCGTCTCGAGCACTTCGGCGCCCAGGTGGGTGCAGTCGAGGTAGACGTAGTCCTTGTGGGGGCCGGCGCCGCGGCCCTCGAGCACCTCCTGCACCATCGACCGCGCCACGATGTCGCGCGGCGCGAGGTCCTTGATGGTGGGGGCGTAGCGCTCCATGAAGCGCTCGCCGGAGGCGTTGCGCAGGATCGCGCCCTCGCCGCGCGCGCCCTCGGTGAGGAGGATGCCGAGGCCGGCGAGGCCCGTGGGGTGGAACTGGTAGAACTCCATGTCCTCCAGCGGCAGGCCCTTGCGCCAGATGATGCCGACGCCGTCGCCCGTGAGGGTGTGGGCGTTGGAGGTGGTCTTGAAGATCTTGCCGAAGCCGCCGGTCGCGAACACGACCGACTTGCCCTGGAACACGTGGATCTCGCCCGTCGCGAGCTCGTACGCGACGATGCCGGAGACGCGCTTGACGCCGTCCACCTCCGCCATGACGAGGTCGAGCGCGTAGAACTCGTTGAAGAACTCGACGCCGTGCTTGACGCAGTTCTGGTACAGCGTCTGCAGGATCATGTGGCCCGTGCGGTCGGCCGCGTAGCAGGCGCGGCGCACGGGCGCCTTGCCGTGGTCGCGCGTGTGGCCGCCGAAGCGGCGCTGGTCGATCTTGCCGTCCTCGGTGCGGTTGAACGGCAGGCCCATGTTCTCGAGGTCGTAGACCGCGTCGATCGCCTCGCGCGTCAGGATCTCGGCCGAGTCCTGATCGGTCAGGTAGTCACCGCCCTTGACGGTGTCGTACGTGTGCCACTCGTTGCTGTCCTCCTCGACGTTCGCGAGCGCAGCGGCCATGCCGCCCTGCGCTGCGCCCGTGTGGGAGCGCGTCGGGTAGAGCTTCGTGATGACGGCGGTCGAGGCCTTCGGAGCCGACTCGATCGCTGCGCGCATGCCGGCACCGCCGGCGCCCACGATGACGACATCGTGCTGGTGGTAGTGGATGCCGTCCGTGACGGAACTCTGGTCAGCCATGAATCTGGGGTGCTCCGATTGCTTAGAGGTCTGCGCAGAACGACGGCAGCAGCGAGAGGTCTGCGTCCGGCGGGCAGGGGTTGAACGTGAAGGTGACGAGCGTGCCGAGGATGATGAGGATCGCCGCTGCGATGCCGATCGCCCAGAGCGCGACGCTGCGGATCGTCGGCTTGTGCACGTAGTCGTTGACGATCGTGCGCATGCCGTTTGAGCCGTGCAGGATGGCGAGCCACAGCATCAGCACGTCCCACCACTGCCAGAACGGGTCGGCGAGCTTGCCGCCGACGAAGCCGAAGTCGACCGCGTGGATGCCGCCGGGGGTCCAGAGCAGGTTGTAGGCGAGGTGGCCGAAGATCAGCACGACCAGCACGACGCCGGAGGCGCGCATGAAGACCCAGCCGGCCTTCTCGAGGTTGGGGCCGCGGCGGCCGCGCGAGCGCGCCGGGTAGGCGTAGTTCGGGCTCTCGATCGTCGCAGTCATCAGTGGGCCTCCGCCGGCGAGAACACGTTGATGAGGTGGGTCGGCGTGAAGTACAGCATCAGCGCGGCCACGAGCCCCATCACGATCCAGAACAGCAGCCGCTGGTGGCGCGTCGCCCACGGCCACGCGTCGACCAGGATGATGCGCAGGCCGTTCATGGCGTGCAGCACCACCGCGCCGACGAGCACGACCTCGCCGAGCCCCATGATGGGGTTCTTGTAGGTGGCCATCACTGCGTTGTACGCCTCGGGACTCACGCGGATGAGCGCGGTGTCGAGCACGTGCACCAGCAGGAAGAAGTAGATCGCCACACCGGTGATGCGGTGGAGCACCCACGACCACATGCCCTCGTTGCCGCGATACAGCGTGCCGCTGAACGTGGTCCTCCGAGGGGTGGGGTCGGGGAGGGTGAGGCTGCTCGATGTCTCAGACACGCGCGTTCCCTCCGTAGTTCGACCGGGCAAGGTCCTCCCATCCTATGCCCGCGCGCCGGAGCTGGATGCGGACGCGCGTTCGCGCCTCCGCCGCGACGACAGCGCCGAGGCCCGTCGCGGGTCGAGCTCAGCGCCCCGTCTCGACGAGGCCGTCGACGCCGCGCAGCGCGCGATGGGCCGCGGCCTCGTAGTGCCCCAGCAGCTGGTCGGCGACCGTGGACCACGACCGGCCGAGCACGCGACGGCGGCCGGCCTCGCCCATCCGCGCCCGCATGCCCCGGTCGGCGACGAGCCGCTCGACCGCGATGCGAAGGGCGGATGCGTCGTCGGGCTCGAAGAGGAGGCCGGTCGTGCCGTGGTCCACGAGGTCGATGGGGCCGCCGGCGCGCGGCGCGACGACCGGGAGGCCGCTCGCGGCCGCCTCCTGCAGCGTCTGCCCGAACGTCTCCTCGGCGCCCGTGTGGACGAAGACGTCCATCGCGGCGTACGCGGCGCGCAGCCGGCTGCCGGAGAGCTGGCCGAGGAAGCGCGGCTCGAGCTGCGCGAGCTGCCTGCGCGTGTCGTCCATGCCCGGGCCGTCGCCGACGATCACGAGCCGGATGCCGGCGAGCCCCGTGAGGGCGCGCAGGCGCGCGAGCCCCTTCTCGGGCGCGATGCGGCCGACGTAGCCGACGATCGTCTCGCCGCCGGGGGCGATGCGGCGGCGCAGGCTCGCGGCCGCCGGGCCCAGCCGGTTGTCGGGGTGGAAGCCGTCGAGGTCGACGCCGCGGGTCCAGCGGTGCACGCGCTTGACGCCCGCCTCCTCGAGGTCGGCGATCGCGGCGCTCGAGGGCGCGAGGGTGCGGTCGGCGCCGTTGTGGATGAGCCGGATGAGCTGCCAGGCGAACGCGGAGCCGGCACCCAGCCGGTTGCGGCGCGCGAAGCCGGCGACGTCGGTCTGGTAGACCGCCACGCTCGGCAGGCCGATGCGCGCGGCCTCGGCGATCGCCTGCCCGCCGAGCATGAACGGGCTCGCGGCGTGCAGCACATCGGGCTGGAAGCGCGCGAGCAGCGCCGCGACCTGCGGGCTCGGCAGCCCGACGGGGAACTGCCGGTAGGCGAACGAGGGCACCTCGTGCACGGGCACGCCGCGGTAGTGCACCGGCGCACCGCAGCGCGGGGCGATGACGATGGCCTCGCGGCCGGTCTCGACGAGGTGGTCGAGCACGCGGCAGACGGACGTCGTCACGCCGTTGACGGTGGGGAGGAAGCTCTCGGTCACGATGGCGACTCGCTCGATGCTCACGGCCTCACGCTAGAGCGGCAGCGGTGGGCGTCGGACGAGCGTGCGGTGAACGGCGCGTGAACGTCCCATGGGGATCTGCTGGGAGCCGCGACCGCGCGACGCCCAGCGGGCGATGGGCGCCTCCTGCGCAGGCGCGCCCGCAGGCGGCGCGGTTAGGCTCGCAGGCGTGGCGACGATCGACGACTTCACCAGCATCATCCCGGCGGGCGGCGTGGGGTCGCGGCTGTGGCCGCTGTCGCGTGCGGACGCGCCGAAGTTCCTGCACGACCTGACCGGCAGCGGCAAGACGCTGCTGCGCGCCACCTTCGACCGGCTCGCGCCCTTGACGGGGCCCGGGAGGACGATGGTCGTCACGGGCCGCTCGCACCGCGCGGCCGTCGAGCGCCAGATCCCCGAGCTCGAGGACGCGAACATCGTGCTCGAGGCCGACCCGCGCGACTCGACCGTCGCCATCGCGCTCGCGGCCGCGATCCTGCGCCGGCGCGAGCCGGATGTCATCGTCGGCTCGTTCGCGGCCGATCATGTGATCGACGACGAGCGGGCGTTCCGCCGGGCGGTCGTCGAGGCGGCGGCCGCCGCGCGCGCAGGCTTCATCGCCACGATCGGCATCACGCCGACCGAGCCGGCGATCGGCTTCGGCTACATCCGCGCGGGCGAGAGCGCCGGCATCGACGGCGCGCCGCGGGCGACAGTCGTGCGCGAGTTCGTCGAGAAGCCGTCGGCGAAGGTCGCGCAGCGGTACGTCGACGATGGCGACTACCTCTGGAACGCGGGCATGTTCATCGCGCGGGCCGACGTGCTGCTCGAGGAGCTCGCGAAGGAGGAGCCGGAGCTCGCCGGGCAGATCGAGGAGCTCGCGGAGGCGTGGGACGAGCCCGCGCGCCGCGGCCCCGCCGTCGACCGGCTCTGGCCGCAGCTGAAGAAGATCGCGATCGACTACGCCGTCGCCGAGCCGGCCGCCGCGCGCGGCCGCATGGTGGTCGTGCCGGGCGACTTCGACTGGGACGACGTCGGCGACTTCTCGGCCGTCGCGAAGCTCCACAATGGCGGCCGTGGCGGCCGGCTCGCGATCCTCGGCACCGAGGGCATCGTGCTCGCCGACTCCGCGAGCGGCATCGTGGTGTCGCAGTCGAAGCGCATCGTCTCGGTCGTCGGCATCCACAACGTGGTCGTCGTGGACACCCCCGATGCGCTGCTCGTGACGACGACCGACAACGCGCAGCGCGTGAAGCAGGTCGTCGACGCCGTGCGCCGCTCGGGCAACACCGACGCGCTCTGAGCGGACCGGCCGCCGGGGGGCGGCCATCCCGGGATGCGCTCCGTCCGACCGTCGCGAGGGCGCCGGTGACGCGCATGCCGGCGGTTACGATGGCGGCACCGCACGAAGGAGTCGCCGTGTCCCGCACGCTCACAGCCCGCACGCTCGCCGTCCCCGCGCTCGCCGCGCTCGTCCTGCTCGCCGGCTGCGCCGCACCCCCGCCCGCCGAGACCGGGGCCCCCGCCGAGCCCGGCGCCGAGCAGGCCCTCGAGTGCGCCCAGATGGTGACCAACTCCGGCGGCCTGAACGACCGCTCCTTCAACGAGACCAGCTGGGCCGGCATGGAGCGGGCGCAGGAGGAGCTCGGCGTCGAGGCGAACGTGCTCGTCTCCACGACCGAGAGCGACCTCGCCCCCAACGTGCGTGCCGCCGTCGAGACTGGCTGCGGCTTCGTGCTCACCGTCGGCTACGAGCTCGCGGCCGCGACGGCCGAGCAGGCGGAGGCGAACCCGGACGTGCAGTTCGCGATCGTCGACGAGGTCGTCGAGGCGCCGAACGTGCGCTCGATCGTCTTCGACACCGCCCAGGCGGCCTACCTCGCGGGCTACGTCGCCGCATCCGTCACCGAGACCGGCAAGGTCGCCACCTTCGGCGGCGGCAACCAGCCGCCCGTGACGCTGTTCATGGACGGCTTCGCGGCCGGCATCGACGCCTACAACGCCGCGAAGGGCGCAGAGGTCGAGCTGCTCGGCTGGGACGCGGAGGCGCAGGACGGCTCGTTCACGGGCGACTTCGAGAACGTCGCGCTCGGCCAGTCGCTCACGCAGACCTTCATCGATCAGGGCGCCGACGTCATCCTGCCCGTGGCGGGCCAGGTGGGCGAGGGCGCCTTCCGCGCCTCGCTCGACGCGGGCGGTGAGACGCTCGTCATCTGGGTCGACAACGACGGCTACGACACCCTCTCGGCCGAGTTCCGGCCGCTGCTGCTCACGAGCATCCTGAAGAACACCGAGGATGCCGTCGTGACGGCGATCGGGGACGCGGTGGACGGCACGATCTCGGACGAGCCGATCATCGGCACGCTCGAGAACGGCGGCGTCGACATCGCCCCGTTCCACGACCTCGAGGAGCGCGTGAGCGACGAGACGCGGGCCGAGCTCGACGCCCTGCGGCAGCAGATCATCGCGGGCGAGATCACCGTGGAGTCGCCCTCGAGCCCTTGAGCGTCGCTCACCGATTGCAACGATTGCGTTGCGGTGCCGACGGCGCGGCACGTCCGGTGCTCGCGCGGCCCTATGCTCAACGCAACATTCGCTCCGCCGCGCACGCGGCGAGCATCCTTTGCACTGGAGGATCCCTTGAGGAAGTTCACCCGTTCTGCCATGCGCGGCAGCGCCGTCGCGCTCGGCGCGGCACTGCTGCTCGCCGGCTGCGCCGCGGCGCCCGAGGCGCCCACCGGCTCCGAGCCGGCCGCCGAAGAGCCCACCGTCGACATCACGCCCTGCATCGTCTCCGACTCGGGCGGCTTCGACGACCGCTCGTTCAACCAGCTCGGCGCCGAGGGCTTGCAGGCCGCGGCTGAGAGCCTCGGCGTCGAGGGCATCCAGGTCGAGTCGCAGTCGGCCGCCGACTACGCGCCCAACCTCGCCAGCGTCATCGACCAGGGCTGCAACATGGTCGTCTCGGTCGGCTTCTCGCTCGCCGAGGCCACGGCCGCGGCCGCGGAGGCCAACCCCGAGGTCAACTTCGCGATCATCGACGACAACTCGATCGACCTGCCGAACGTCAAGCCGATCGTGTTCGACACGGCGCAGGCGGCGTTCCTCGCCGGCTACGCGGCCGCCTCGTACACCGAGACGGGCATCATCGCCACGTGGGGCGGCATCCAGATCCCGCCGGTGACGATCTTCATGGACGGCTTCTACCACGGCGCCATGTACTACAACGAGCAGAACGGCACGGACGTGCAGGTGCTCGGCTGGGACCCCGAGGCGCAGAACGGCTCGTTCACGGGCGGCTTCGAGGCCGGCGTCGAGGCGAAGGCGATGGCGGAGACGTTCATCGGCCAGAACGCCGACGTGCTGCTGCCGGTCGGCGGTCCGATCTTCCTCTCTGCCGCGGAGGCCATCCGCGACCAGGGCGATGACGCGGGCATCGCGCTCATCGGCGTCGACGCCGACCTGTACGAGACGTCGCCGGAGAACGCCGACCTCTTCCTCACGTCGATCCTCAAGGAGATGGCGACGGGCGTGGAGACGGTCGTCACCGAGGCCGCCGCCGGCGAGTTCTCGAACGAGCCGTACGTCGGCACGCTCGAGAACGGCGGCGTCGCACTCGCTCCGTTCCACGACTTCGAGGGCGAGGTCGACCCGGAGCTGCAGACCCAGCTCGACGAGATCGAGGCGGGCATCATCGCCGGCGACATCGTCGTCGAGTCGCCGTCCAGCCCGTAAGGACAGGGCGAGCACGGCGTGTGGGGGTCGGCTCCGGTCGGCCCCCACACCCGTGAGCGGCAGCCGGTCCGCGCGCCCCCGTGCGCAATCCGGCTAGATTCACATGCGTCGTCAGCGTCGTCGAAGGAAGGCATATGACCCTCGAACTCCGTGGCATCACGAAGCGCTTCGGAGCGCTCACGGCCAACGACCACATCGATCTCGAGGTGAACGCCGGCGAGATCCACTGCCTCCTCGGTGAGAACGGTGCCGGCAAGTCGACCCTCATGAACGTGCTCTACGGCCTCTACCAGGCCGAGGAGGGCGACATCCTGCTCGACGGCGAGGTGCAGCGCTTCGCCGGTCCGGGCGACGCGATGCGCGCCGGCATCGGCATGGTGCACCAGCACTTCATGCTCATCCCGGTGTTCACCGTCGCCGAGAACGTGCTGCTCGGCCACGAGCGCGCGCTCGGCGGGCTCGCGGGCGCCAAGGAGAAGGTGCGGGAGATCTCCGACCGCTTCGGCTTCCACATCGACCCGGACGCGAAGATCGAGGACCTCCCCGTCGGCGTGCAGCAGCGGGTCGAGATCATCAAGGCGCTCTCGCAGGACGCCAAGGTGCTCGTGTTCGATGAGCCCACCGCTGTGCTCACGCCGCAGGAGACCGACGAGCTCATGGCGATCATGCAGCAGCTGCGCGATGAGGGCACGGCGATCGTCTTCATCACCCACAAGCTGCGCGAGGTGCGCGCGATCGCCGACCGCATCACCGTCATCCGGCTCGGCAAGGTCGTTGGCGAGACGACGCGCGACGCCTCGAGCACCGAGCTCGCGTCGATGATGGTCGGCCGCCCGGTCGAGCTCATGGTGCACAAGAACCCCCCGGTGCTCACCGACAACGAGCTCGAGGTCTCGGGCCTCACCGTGCTGGATGCGATCGGCCAGAAGGTCGTCAACGACGTGTCGTTCACGGTGCGCGGCGGCGAGGTGCTGTGCGTCGCGGGTGTGCAGGGCAACGGGCAGACCGAGCTCACCGAGGCGATCATCGGCCTGCAGCACCGCGCGACGGGATCGGTCAGCCTCAACGGGCACGAGCTGCTGGGCAAGTCGGTGCACAAGGTGCTCGACGCGGGCGTCGGCTTCGTGCCGGAGGACCGCAAGATCGACGGCCTCGTGGGCGAGTTCACGATCGCCGAGAACCTCATGCTCGACCGCTTCGACGGCGAGCCGTTCGTCAAGGCCGGCACGATCGACCGCTCCGCGCGCGACGAGTTCGCGACCGAGAAGCTCGGCGCGTTCGACATCCGCGCCCAGGGCATCGACACGCACGTCGGCACGCTCTCGGGCGGCAACCAGCAGAAGGTGGTGCTCGCGCGCGAGCTCGGCCGCCCGCTCGCGCTGTTCGTCGCGTCGCAGCCCACTCGCGGGCTCGACGTCGGATCGATCGAGTTCGTGCACAGCCAGATCATCGCGACGCGCGATGCGGGCATCCCCGTCATCGTCGTCTCCACCGAGCTCGACGAAGTCGTCGGCCTCGCCGACCGCATCGCCGTCATGTACCGCGGCGGCATCGTCGGCATCGTGCCGGCGGACACGAGCCGCGACACGCTCGGCCTCATGATGGCCGGCGAACGACCCGAAGAAGGAGCCGCAGCGTGAACGACAAGCCGCGCGACGCCGACGACCCCATCGAGCCGACAGAGCAGCAGCAGCGGCTCGGAGGCTCGCCCGACTCGGGCGAGCAGCAGACGGTCGTGCACGCCCCGGAGGCGGCCGCGGTCGCGGCACCCGCCGCGACGACCGCGACCGCGACCGACGACCGCACGGTCGAGGACGAGGACCCGTGGGGCAGCGTCTTCCGCCGCATCATGGGCGGCAACCTCGTCATGGCGCTGCTGGCGATCATCACCTCGCTCATCTTCGGCGGCATCCTCATCGCCGCGACCGACGAGCGGGTGCAGGCCACGAGCGGCTACTTCTTCGCCCGGCCGGGCGACATGCTCGGCGCGGCGTGGGACGCCGTCTTCGGCGCCTACTCGGCGCTGTTCCAGGGGTCGATCCTCAACCTGTCGCGCGCGGACGCCGGCTTCCTCGTGATGATCAAGCCGCTCACCGACACCCTCAACTTCGCCACCCCGCTCATCGCCGCGGGCCTCGGCGTCGCGATCGCCTTCCGCGTGGGCCTGTTCAACATCGGCGGCCAGGGGCAGATGCTCTGGGCCGCGGCCGCCGCCGGCTGGGCCGGCTTCACGCTCCAGCTGCCGCCCGTGCTGCACGTGCTCGTCGCCATCGCGGTCGGCATCGTCGCCGGCGCCATCTGGGCAGGCATCGCCGGCGCGCTCAAGGCCTTCACGGGCGCCCACGAGGTGATCGTGACGATCATGCTGAACTTCGTGGCGCTGTGGTTCATCACCTGGATGCTGCGCACCCCCGGCCTGCTGCAGAACCCTGGCAGCAACAACCCGATCTCGCCGCCCATGCCGCCGTCGGCCGTGCTGCCGTCGATCTTCGGGCCGCCGTTCATCCTGCACTGGGGCTTCGTGCTCTCGGTCGCGGCGGTCGTGTTCAGCTCGTGGCTCATCAACCGGTCGAACCTCGGCTTCCAGTTCCGCGCCGTCGGCTACAACAAGCAGGCCGCGCTCAACGCCGGCATGGACGTCAAGCGCCTCACGCTGCTGTCGATGATGTTCGCGGGCGGCTTCATGGGCCTCGCCGGCGCGCAGCAGGTGACGGGCGCCGTCACGACGGGCTTCACCTCCGGCATCGACGCCGGCATCGGCTTCGACGGCATCACCGTCGCGCTGCTGGGAGGCTCGACCCCGTGGGGCACGTTCTTCGCGGGCCTGCTCTTCGGCGCCTTCAAGGCCGGCGGCTTCCGCATGCAGGCCGCCGAGGGCGTGCCGATCGACATCATCCTGGTCGTGCAGTCGTTCATCGTGCTGTTCATCGCGGCGCCGCCGCTCGTGCGCGGCATGTTCGGGCTCCCGCAGCCGGGCAAGAAGTCCCGCAGGCAGCGCCGCGGCATCGCGGCGCAGGCGACGATGCAGAAGGGAGAGCAGGCATGAGCGCGCAGCAGCCCGCCGCGGCCCCCGCGGCCGCCCCCACCGAGCGCGTCGAGCTCGAGCGTGCCGTCGTCAAGCACTGGAAGGCGCCCATCTCGTACACCGTGCTCACGGTGGTGGCGCTCCTGCTCATGGTCGTGCTCGCGCGCGACGGCGTCGCCCGCCTGCGGCTCGCCTCCGGCGGCGATCTGTTCCAGATCCCGGATGCGCTGATGCCGGTGCGCATGACGGGCATCGTCATCGTCGTGCTGCTGGCCGCGCTCACCGCGTTCTCCTACTGGGCGACCGCGACGGTGCGGCGCGTCGGCGCGTGGCTGCCGATCGTGTTCGGCCTGCTGTTCGTCGTCGGCTTCCTCGTCTGGGCCGGTGCGGGCGCCATGATCCCGATCGCGGGCCTGCTCGCCGCGACCGTCGGCCTGTCGGTGCCGCTCATCTTCGGAGCGATGGGCGGCGTCATCTCCGAGCGCGCGGGCGTCGTGAACATCGCGATCGAGGCGCAGCTGCTCGGCGGCGCGTTCACGGGCGCCGTGGTGGCCTCCGCGACCGGCTCGACGATCGTCGGCATCATCGCGGCGATGGTCGCGTCGGTGCTCGTGTCGATGGTGCTCGCCGTGTTCGCGATCCGCTACTTCGTCGAGCAGATCATCGTCGGCGTCGTGCTCAACGTGCTCATCGCGGGCCTGACGAACTTCTTCTACTCCTCGGTGCTCACCGACAACCCGGCGCTCAACTCCCCGGCTCGCCTGCCGAAGCTGAACCTGCCGGTGCTCGAGAGCATCCCGCTCATCGGACCGGCGCTGTTCGACCAGTCGATCATCGTCTACGCGATGTACGTCATCGTGCCGCTCATCGCCTGGGGCCTGTTCAAGACCACGTGGGGCCTGCGCCTGCGAGCGATCGGCGAGCACCCGATGGCTGCCGACACGGTGGGCATCAAGGTGCGCAAGCTGCGCTTCTGGAACGTCTCGCTCGCCGGCGCGGTCGCGGGCCTCGGCGGCGCGTACTTCACGCTCGACTCCAACGGCGCCTTCACGCGCGAGATGACGGCGGGCCTGGGCTACATCGCGCTCGCGGCCGTCATCTTCGGCCAGTGGCACCCGGTCAAGGCGACGGCCGCGGCGCTGCTGTTCGGCTTCGCCTCCGCGCTGCAGCAGACGCTCGGCGCGATCGGCTCACCGGTGCCGAGCGAGTTCATGCTCATGCTCCCGTACGTCGTCACGATCCTCGCGGTCGCCGGCTTCATCGGGCAGTCCCGCCCGCCCGCGGCGAGCGGCAAGCCCTACAGGAAGCAATGACCGAGATCGACTGGGCGCTCCTGCACGAGCGGGCGATCGCGGCGACCGCGAAGGCGTACGTGCCCTACTCGCGCTTCCCGGTGGGCGCCGCGGCGCTCGTGGACGACGGCCGCATCGTGGCGGGCGCCAACATCGAGAACGCCGCCTACGGGGTGACGCTGTGCGCCGAGTGCTCGCTCGTGAGCGACATGATCATGGGCGGCGGCGGCCGGCTCGTGGCGTTCGCGTGCGTCAACGGCGCGGGGGAGCGGCTCATGCCGTGCGGCCGCTGTCGGCAGCTGCTCTCCGAGCACGCGGCGCCGGGCATGCTGCTCGACACGGTCAGCGGCATCCGCACGATCGATGAGGTGCTGCCGGATGCCTTCGGCCCGCGCCAGCTGGACGAGTACGCAGAGCAGAGGGAGACCGAGCACCGTGGCTGAGGCATTCGACGTCGTCGACATCATCCGGGCCAAGCGCGACGGCGGCTCGCTGAGCACGGCGCAGATCGACTGGCTCATCGACGCCTACACGCGCGGCTACGTCGAGGATCCGCAGATGGCGGCGCTCGCGATGGCGATCCTGCTCAACGGCATGGAGCGCCGCGAGGTCCACGACCTGACGATGGCGATGATCGCCTCGGGCGAGCGCATGGACTTCTCCTCGCTCGACGCGCCCACGGTCGACAAGCACTCCACGGGCGGCGTCGGCGACAAGATCACGCTGCCGCTCATGCCGCTCGTCGCCGCGTTCGGCCCGGCCGTGCCGCAGCTGAGCGGCCGCGGCCTCGGCCACACGGGCGGCACGCTCGACAAGCTCGAGTCGATCCCCGGCTGGCGCGCCGACCTGACGAACGAGCAGATGCTCGAGCAGCTGCGCACCGTCGGCGGCGTCATCTGCGCCGCGGGCTCAGGCCTCGCGCCGGCCGACAAGCGGCTCTACGCGCTCCGCGACATCACCGGCACCGTCGAGGCGATCCCGCTCATCGCATCCTCGATCATGTCGAAGAAGATCGCCGAGGGCACGGGCGCGCTCGTGCTCGACGTGAAGTTCGGCTCGGGCGCCTTCATGCAGGAGTTCGATCGCGCGCGCGAGCTGGCCATGACGATGGTCGGGCTCGGCCGCGACGCGGGCGTCGAGACGCGCGCGCTGCTCACGACGATGGAGACGCCGCTCGGCCTCGCGATCGGCAACGCGAACGAGGTGCGCGAGTCTGTCGAGGTGCTCGCGGGCGGCGGCCCCGCCGACGTCGTCGAGCTCACGGTCGCGCTGGCGAAGGAGATGCTGGATGCGGTGGGCCAGCCCGACGCGGATGTCGCGGCCGCGCTCGCCGACGGCCGGGCGATGGACGTCTGGCGCCGCTTCGTGACCGCGCAGGGCGGCGATCCCGACGCGGCGCTGCCGACGCCGAACGAGACGCACACGGTCGTCGCGGAGGTCGACGGCGTGCTCGCGCGCCAGGACGCGCTGCCGTTCGGCGTCGCCGCGTGGCGGCTCGGCGCCGGGCGCGCCCGCGCGAGCGACCCGGTGGTGCACGCCGCCGGCATCGACCTGCACGTCAAGCCGGGCGACGCGGTGCGCGCGGGCGATCCGCTCTGGACGATCTGCGCCGACGACGCGTCCCGCATCCCGCGCGCGCTCGAGGCGCTCGAGGGCGCGTGGGAGCTCGCCCCGGCCGGCACGGCGGTCGCCGTGCCGCCGATCGTGCGCGAGCGCATCGCCTGAGCCGGCGCGCTCGGACCGCCGGCGGGCGCCGAGCCGCGGCCGTGCGCGACGCATCGGCCGCACGCTGAGCATCCGTTCAGCCACGGGCGGCCGGTCGGTGGTTCCATGGGGGTGCCATCCAACCGAGGAGCAGGTCATGAGCGAGCACCAGCAGCCCACCACGCCGCAGCCGAGCGAGCACGGCCGGTCCGTTCCCGCGGGCGGCTACGGGAGCGGCTACGGCGCCGCCGAGCCGAAGACGCTCTCGATCGTGAGCCTCGTGCTGGGCCTCGCGTCGATCTTCCTCGGCATCTCGATCCTCGTGCCGGTCGCGGGCATCATCGTGGGCGTCATGGCGCGCAAGCGCGAGCCCGCGGGGCGCACGATGGCGCTGTGGGGCATCTGGCTCTCGATCGCGACGCTCGTGATCGGCGCGCTGCTGTGGATCATCGCGGGCGGCTTCATCATCGCCGCGCTGGGCCTGGCCGCCTCGGGCACCTGACGTCCTGCCCGACGGCCGGGCGCATCCGGGATCCCTCCCGATCGCCGCGAGCCCGACACGCACCCGCGCGGCCCGCGCGGCCGATACGATCGAACCCCAAGGCATCCCGACGACGGAGGCGAGATGAGCCGGTATGAGGTCGACGGCGTCGACATCCAGACGCTGCCGAAGGTCAGCCTCCACGACCACCTCGACGGGGGGCTGCGGCCGCAGACGATCCTCGAGCTCGGCGACGAGATCGGGCTCGAGCTGCCCGCGAGCGACGCCGAGTCGCTCGGCGAGTGGTTCGCCGCGCAGTCGAACTCGGGGTCGCTGCCCGAGTACCTGAAGACGTTCGACATCACGACCGCCGTCATGCAGACGGAGCACGGCCTGCACCGCATCGCGAAGGAGTTCGTGCTCGACCTCGCGGAGGACGGCGTCATCTACGGCGAGATCCGCTGGGCGCCCGAGCAGCACCTGCAGCGCGGGCTCTCGCTCGACCAGGCCGTCGAGGCCGTGCAGGCCGGCATCGAGGAGGCCATGGCGCTCGTCGCGAGCCACGGCGGGCGCATCCGCGCCGGGCAGCTCGTGAGCGCCATGCGGCACCTCGATCGCGCCGACGAGATCGCGCAGCTCGCGCTGCGCCACCGCGACCGCGGCGCCGTGGGCTTCGACATCGCCGGCCCCGAGGACGGCTTCCCCGCCTCGCGCCTGCAGTCGGCCTTCGACATCCTCGCCCGCGCCCACTTCCCGGCCACCGTGCACGCGGGGGAGGGCGCCGGGCTCGCGTCGATCGCCGACGCGCTCTTCGCCGGCCGTGCCCTGCGCCTCGGCCACGGCACGCGCATCGCCGAGGACATCGCGATCGAGGAGGAGACCGACGACTCGATCGTCGTGCGGCTGGGCGAGCTGGCCGAGTGGGTCAAGGATCGCCAGATCGCGCTCGAGGTCAGCCCGTCCTCCAACCTGCAGACGGGCACGATCGACCAGTGGGGGTCGTCGCTCGCCGACCACCCCATCGACCTGCTGCTGCAGCTCGGCTTCTGCGTCACCGTCAACCCCGACAACCGCCTGCAGTCGGGCACGACGCTGACGCGCGAGCTCGGGCTGCTGGTCGAGGCCTTCGACTGGGATCTCGACGACATCGAGCAGGTCATGCAGAACGCCGCGGCGAGCGCCTTCTGCGCGTTCGACGAGCGCGAGGAGCTCGCGGACGAGATCGCGGACGGGTTCGACGCCACACGATGACGCTGCCGCTCGAAGACGCCACCTTCTCGCCCGGCGTCCGCGCCGCCGACTGGCGCGCGGCCGTGCGTGCCGCGGGCGTCGACCTCGTGACCGCGCACGCGGTCGGCCGCGCCTACGTCGAGGAGCTCGTGCAGCAGATCGAGCAGGCCGGCCCCTACTGCGTCGTCGCCCCCGGCGTCGCCGTGCCGCACGCGAAGGCCAGCGGCGTCGTGCGCCGGGATGCGCTCGCGATCGTCGTGCTCGACGAGCCCGTCGCCTTCGGCCACCCGCACCACGACCCGGTGCGCGTCGTCATCGGGCTCGCCGCGACGAGCCCCAAGCGCCATCTGCGCATGCTCGCCGAGCTCGCCAACGCCCTCGACGCATCCGGGGTCACCGACCGCCTCGCGGCGGCCGGCGCGCGCGACGAGGCGATCGCAGCGCTCAGCCTGTAGCAGCGCCGACACGTGCGCTTGCGCGCGACCGGTGCCGTCGTGCCAGCACCGGTCGCGCGCAGCTGCACCGGTGGGCGTCGGGCGCGCGGGCGCGGGGGCCTGCGGTGAGCGCGGGGGCCTGCCGTGAGCGCGTGCGCTCAGCCGACGAGCGGGCGAGCGGCCGTGCGCAGACCCGCGCGCTCCGGCACCTGCCCGGGATCGTGGCCCAGCTCGACGATGCGGTTCGCGCCGTCGACGAACACGACCGACGGCTCGAAGGCGCGCGCCTCGGCGTCCTCGAGCTGCGCGTAGGCGATCACGATCACGGTGTCGCCGACGTGCACGAGCCGCGCGGCCGCGCCGTTGATGCAGAGGATGCCGCTGCCGCGCTCGCCCGGGAGCGCGTACGTCGTCAGCCGCGCGCCCGTGTCGACGTCGACGACGTCGACCTGCTGGCCGGGCAGGATGTCGGCGGCGTCGAGCAGCTCCTCGTCGATCGTGATGGAGCCGACGTAGTGCAGCTCCGCCTGCGTGACCGTCGCCCGGTGGATCTTGCCCTGCAGCATCGTGCGCAGCATCCGCTCAGCCCTCCCTCGGCGTGCTGGCCTCCAGCAGCGGCCGCACGGCATCGGCGAGCGCCGCGACCCGCTCGCGCGCGCTCCGCACGCGCTGCGCGGGCGGCCCCTCGGCCGAGGTCGCGTCGATGTAGACCTTCACCTTCGGCTCGGTGCCGCTCGGGCGCACCATGACGCGCGAGCCGTCGTCGAGCGAGAAGCGCAGGATGTCGCCGATCGCGCCGTGCTCGGGCAGCGCGAGGTCGTCGGCCGCGAGCACGCGCGAGCCCGCGAGCTCGGTGGGGGGCTCGGCCCGCAGCGCCGCCATGATCGCGGGGATGCGGGCGAGGTCGGTGACGCGCACGCTCACCTGCCCAGATTCGAACGCGCCGAACTCGCCCGCGAGCGCCAGCAGCTCCTCCGAGAGCGACGAGCCGCGCTCGTGCAGCTCGCTCGCGAGCGTCAGCACGCGCACGAGCGCCGAGATGCCGTCCTTGTCGCGCACGGTGCCGGGGTTGACGAGGTAGCCGAGCGCCTCCTCGTAGCCGTAGACGAGCCCGGGCACGCGCGAGACCCACTTGAAGCCCGTGAGCGTCTGCACGAACTCCATCCCGTGCGCCTCGGCGATCGCGCCCAGCCCGGGGGAGGAGACGATCGAGGCGGCGAGCACGCCGTGGCCGCGCGCCGACCGTGCGGCGTCCCAGCCCAGCAGCAGGCCCACCTCGTTGCCGGTGAGCATGCGCCAGCCCGCGGCTGCCGACTCGTCGGGCACCGCGACCGCGAGCCGGTCGGCGTCGGGGTCGTTCGCGATGATGAGCTCCGCGCCCTCCGCGGTCGCGAGCGCCATCGCGAGATCGAGCGCGCCCGGCTCCTCGGGGTTCGGGAAGTCGACGGTGGGGAAGGCGCCGTCGGGCTCGGCCTGCTCGGGCACCGGGATGACGGGCGGGAAGCCCGCCTCAGCGAGCACCGCCTCCACCGTCTCGAGGCCCACGCCGTGCAGCGGCGTGTAGACGACGCGCGGGCCCGCCGCGCCCGGCATGCCCTGGTCGGCCTGGCCGATCGCGGCGGTCGCGGTCACGTACGCCTGCCACACGCCCTCGCCGGCCACCTCGGGCTCGCCGCGCGGGTACTCGGCGACCGGCGTGCCGGCCGCGCGCTCGATGAGCGCCGCGATCTCGCCGTCGACGGGCGGCACGATCTGGCTGCCCTCGTCGTCGCCGCCGAGGTAGACCTTGTAGCCGTTGTCGCCCGGCGGGTTGTGGCTCGCGGTCACCATCACGCCGCCGCTCGCGCCCAGGTGCCGCACGGCGAACGCGAGCACGGGCGTCGGCAGCAGCCGCGGCAGCAGGATCGCCCGCACGCCCGCCCCCGCGAACACCTCGGCCGCGTCGCGCGCGAACCGCTCGGACCCGCGCCGCCCGTCCCAGCCGATGACGACCGACGGATGCGGTTCCCGGCCGACGAGGAACGCCGCGAGCCCCGCGGACGCCTGCTGCACGACGACGCGGTTCATGCGGTTGGGCCCGGGGCCCAGCGCGCCCCGCAGCCCGGCCGTGCCGAACTGCAGGCGCCCGCGGAACGCATCCGTCACCTCCGCCACCGCCTCGGCGTCGCCGTGCTCGGCGGCGGCGATCGTCGCCTCGAGCTGCGCGCGCGTGCCGTCGTCGGGGTCGCCGCCCGCCCAGGTCCGCGCGGCCGCCAGGATGTCGTCGGCGGCTCCGGCTCGTGCCGCCGCCAGCTCGTCGCCGGGCGCGCCGGCTCGCGCGGCCGCCAGCTCGTCGCCGGTGGCGCCGGCTCGCGCCGCCGCCAGCGCGTCGTCGGCGGCGCTCATGCCTCGTCGCCGATCGCCGCGACGACGTCGGCCAGCAGGCGCGAGATGCGGCCCTCCGCCTCGCGCCCCGCCTCGATGACCTCCTGGTGCGACAGCGGCGTCGTCTGGATGCCGGCCGCGAGGTTGGTGATGAGGCTGAGCCCCAGCACCTCCATGCCGGCCTCGCGCGCCGCGATGGCCTCGAGCGCCGTCGACATGCCGCAGATGTGGCCGCCGATCGCCTTCGCCATCTGCACCTCGGCGGGCGTCTCGTAATGGGGCCCGCGGAACTGCACGTACACGCCCTCGTCGAGCGACGCATCCACCGTCCTCGCGATGTCACGCAGGCGCGGCGAGTACAGGTCGGTGAGGTCGACGAAGGTGGCGCCCTCGAGCGGCGAGTCGGCCGTGAGGTTGAGGTGGTCGCTGATGAGCACGGGCTGGCCCGGCTGCCACTGCGGCTTGATGCCGCCCGCGCCGTTCGTGAGCACCATGACGGATGCGCCCGCCGCGGCCGCCGTCCGCACCGAGTGCACCACCCGGCGCACGCCGTGCCCCTCGTAGTAGTGCGTGCGCGCGCCGATGACGAGCGCGCGGCGGCCGTCGTCGGTCAGCACCGAGCGGATCGTGCCGACGTGCCCCTCGAGCGCCGGCTTCGAGAAGCCGGTGACCTCGGTCGCGGGGATCGTGTGGGTCGTCTCGCCGATGAGGTCGGCGGCCTTCGCCCAGCCCGAGCCCAGCGTGAGGGCGATGTCGTGCCGGTCGACGCCGGTGATGCGGCGGATGTCGTCGGCGGCCTGCTGGGCGACGTCCTGCGGAAGCGCGGGGGGATCGAGCGGATGCGTCATGGCGCCCACTCTAGAGGCGCGGGCCCGGCGGCCAGGGACGGCCCACGCGTGCGATCCGCGGCGGTCGGCGGCGGCGCGCAGCGCGCATAGGCTGGAGCACCATGGCCATCGGCGCGACGATCCACACCTTCGAGGTGCAGCTCTCCGACGTCGACCGCGGCGTGTACGAGCAGCTCTCGCTCAAGGTCGCGCAGCATCCGTCGGAGACCGTGCCGTTCATGGCGACGCGCGTGCTCGCCCTGTGCCTCGAGCACGAGGAGGGCATCGCGTTCGGCTTGGGGCTCTCCGGCGGCGACGAGCCCGCGGTGGTCGTGCGCGACCTCACGGGCGCGCTCGTGGCGTGGATCGAGGTGGGCGCGCCCGACGCCGAGCGCGTGCACCGCGGCAGCATGGCCGCCGACCGCACGGCCGTCTACACGCACCGCGATCCCGAGCGGGTCGCTGCGCGGTGGGCGGGCAAGCGCATCCACCGGGCGGAGGACGTGCGGCTCGTCTGGTTCGATGCCGGGTTCGTGGATGCGGTGGCCGACGCGATCGCGCGGCGCACGTCGATGTCGGTGTCGGTCACCGAGGGCGTGCTCTACCTCGAGGTGAACGGCACGACGCTCTCGTCGGCGATCCACGAGCGCCGCGCGGCCTGAGCCGCGCGGCCTGAGCCGCGAGAGCCGCGGGGCCGGCCGGCGCGCGCGCCCCCGCGCGCAGGACTTGCGTTGCGCTGGAGCGTGCGAGCGCATCGCCGCGCATGCGGGATGATGGGGCGCGTGAGTGCATTCGAGCGCAAGCAGCGCGTGGTGATCATCGGCGGCGGACCCGGCGGGTACGAGGCGGCGCTCGCGGGCGCGCAGCTGGGCGCGCTCGTGACGCTCATCGAGCGCACGGGCGTCGGCGGCAGCGCGATCCTCACCGATGTCGTGCCCTCGAAGTCGCTCATCGCGACCGCCGAGTCGGCCGCCTCCATCCGCGAGGCGGGCCAGCTGGGCGTGCAGTTCTCGGTGCGCGGCGACACCGGCAGGCCGCAGAAGCCTGAGGTCGCCGTCAACCTGCGCGCCGTCAACCGGCGGCTGCTCTCGCTCGCCGCGAAGCAGTCGCTCGACATGAAGGCCGACCTCGAGAAGGCCGGCGTCACGATCGTGCAGGGCGAGGGGCGCCTGGACGGGCCCGGCCGCGTGGTCGTCTCGACCGGCAAGCAGGGCTCCGACTTCGACGAGTTCGAGGCCGACACGATCGTCGTCTCGGTCGGCGCGACGCCGCGCCAGCTGCCCTCGGCGATGCCCGACGGCGAGCGCATCCTCACCTGGACGCAGCTGTATTCGCTCGACGAGGTGCCCGAGCACCTCATCGTGGTCGGCTCGGGCGTCACGGGCGCCGAGTTCGCGAGCGCCTACAGCCACATCGGCGCCGAGGTCTCGCTCGTCTCCAGCCGCGAGCAGGTGCTGCCGGGCGAGGACACCGATGCCGCGAGCGTCATCGAGCAGGTCTTCAAGCGCCAGGGCATGCACGTGCTGTCGAAGTCGCGCGCCGAGAAGGTCGAGCGCACCGAGACCGGCGTCATCGTCACGCTCACCGACGGCCGCACGGTCGAGGGCTCGCACTGCCTCATGGCGGTGGGCTCCGTGCCCAACACCGCGGGCATCGGGCTCGAGGAGTCGGGCATCGAGACGGCCGAGTCGGGCCACATCCTCGTCAACCGCGTCGCCCGCACCAACCTGCCGAACGTCTACGCGGTGGGCGACTGCGCCGATGCGCTGCCGCTCGCCTCGGTCGCCTCGATGCAGGGTCGCACCGCGATGTTCCACGCGCTGGGCGACGCCGTGCACCCCATCTCGATGCGCACGGTCGCCTCGAACATCTTCACGCAGCCCGAGATCGCCACGGTCGGCTGGTCGCAGAAGCAGATCGAGGAGGGCGTCGCGCAGGGCGACATCTACCAGATCGACCTCTCGACCAACGCGCGCGCGAAGATGATGGGCATCGAGGACGGCTTCGTGAAGCTCTTCGCGCGCACGGGCTCGGGCACCGTCATCGGCGGCGTCATCGTCGCCCCGAAGGCGTCGGAGCTCATCTTCCCCGTGACGATGGCGATGGAGCACCGCCTCACCGTCGACCAGCTCGCGCGCGTCTTCCCGGTCTTCCCGTCGCTCACCGGCTCGATCACCGACGCCGCCCGCGCGATGCACCGCGTCGAGGAGTGACCGCGCGCCGCGACGGCGTGCGCCGTCCGGCGGTGCAGAGCGGATGCGTCGGGTGGCGCGGGCAAGCCGCTGACGTCAGTGCGTCAGGCGTCCGGCGCGATCGTGACCAGGTGATGGCCCGAGGACACCGTCTTGCCGACGGGGGCGTCGATCGCGGCGACCGTGCCGTCGATGGGGGAGGAGAGCGGCTGCTCCATCTTCATCGCCTCGAGCACGACGAGCAGGTCGCCGGCGACGACGCGGTCGCCCACCTGGACGGCCGCCTTCACGACCGTCGCCTGCATGGGCGAGACGATCGAGCCGGAGCCCGCGCCGCCCTCGAGCGCTCGGCGCGTGCGCCGCGGCGCCGGCCCCTTCGCGTCCTTCGCCTCGGCGAAGAGCCGCTTGGGCATCGACACCGCGATGCGCTTGCCGGCGCTCTCGACCACGACCGTGCGGCGCGGCTCGGGGCCGCCCAGCTCGCCCGGCTCGCCGCCCCACGCGGGGATGTCGTTCTCGAACTCGGTCTCGATCCACGACGTGTAGATCTCGAACGGCGCGTCGCCCTCGGGCGCGAACGCGGGGTGCTCGACGATCCGGCGGTGGAAGGGCAGCACGGTCGGCAGCCCCTCGATCTCGAACTCGGCGAGCGCGCGGCGCGAGCGCTCGAGCGCCTCGGCGCGGTCGCGGCCCGTCACGATGAGCTTGGCGAGCATCGAGTCGAAGTTGCCGCCGATGACGTCGCCCGCGACGACGCCGGAGTCGACGCGGACGCCGGGGCCGGAGGGGGCGCGGAAGACGCGCACCGGGCCGGGCTGCGGCATGAAGCCGGCGCCCGCGTCCTCGCCGTTGATGCGGAACTCGAACGAGTGGCCCGTCACCTGCGGGTCGTCGTAGCCGAGCGCCTCGCCCTCCGCGATGCGGAACTGCTCGCGCACGAGGTCGATGCCCGTGACCTCCTCGGAGACCGGGTGCTCGACCTGCAGGCGCGTGTTGACCTCGAGGAACGACACGGTGCCGTCGGCGCCGATGAGGAACTCGCACGTGCCTGCGCCGACGTAGCCGGCGGCGCGCATGATCTCCTTCGAGGCACGGCGCAGCTCGGCGTCCTGCTCTTTGCTGACGAAGGGCGCGGGCGCCTCCTCGACGAGCTTCTGGTGGCGCCGCTGCAGCGAGCAGTCGCGCGTCGAGACGACGACGACGTTGCCGTGCGCGTCGGCGAGGCACTGCGTCTCGACGTGGCGCGGCTTGTCGAGGTACTTCTCGACGAAGCACTCGCCGCGGCCGAACGCCGCGACCGCCTCGCGCGTGGCCGAGTCGAACTGCTGCTCGACCTCGTCGCGCGTGCGGGCGACCTTGAGGCCGCGTCCGCCGCCGCCGAACGCGGCCTTGATCGCGACCGGCAGCCCGTGCTGGTCGACGAACTCGAGCACCTCGGCGGCGCCCGCGACCGGGTTGATCGTGCCCGGCGCGAGCGGCGCGCCGACCGACTCGGCGATGTGGCGCGCGGAGACCTTGTCGCCCAGCTGCTCGATCGCGTCGGGGGACGGTCCGATCCACCCGAGACCGGCATCCGTCACCGCCCGGGCGAACCCCGCGTTCTCGGCCAGGAAGCCGTAGCCCGGGTGCACGGCATCCGCGCCGGAACGCCGCGCGATGGA